>JBAHZV010000154.1:0-45695 GCA_037132845.1 Psychromonas sp. | reverse complement strand
GGGATAACAGGCTGATACCGCCCAAGAGTTCATATCGACGGCGGTGTTTGGCACCTCGATGTCGGCTCATCACATCCTGGGGCTGAAGTCGGTCCCAAGGGTATGGCTGTTCGCCATTTAAAGTGGTACGCGAGCTGGGTTTAGAACGTCGTGAGACAGTTCGGTCCCTATCTGCCGTGGGCGTTGGATGATTGAAGGAAGCTGCTCCTAGTACGAGAGGACCGGAGTGGACGAACCGCTGGTGTTCGGGTTGTATCGCCAGATGCATTGCCCGGTAGCTACGTTCGGAATCGATAACCGCTGAAAGCATCTAAGCGGGAAGCGAGCCTCGAGATGAGTTCTCACTGGAGATTTAATCTCCCTAAAGGGCCGTTGGAGACTACAACGTTGATAGGCAAGGTGTGTAAGTACAGTAATGTATTGAGCTAACTTGTACTAATTACCCGTGAGGCTTAACCATACAAACTCTAAGAGTTTTGTGTGAGTAACCAAGAAAAAAGATTGTAAGCAATCGAAGAATACGTTTGTGATAAGCCTATTTTACTAAAGTTTTAATAATATTTTTGCAAAGATTCAGTTTTCCTAAGAGTATTTTTACATTCAACCCTACCGAGCGATTGACGAAAAGAAGTCAATCCTCTTTCTGGAAACATGTTGAATGAAAAGATATTCAAAAGTTTTTTATGCTTGGCGAACATAGCGCTGTGGTACCACCTGATTCCATTCCGAACTCAGAAGTGAAACGCAGTTGCGCCGATGGTAGTGTGGGGTCTCCCCATGTGAGAGCAGGTCATCGCCAAGCGCCTAATTACTGATAAATCCCTGTTGACTAACGTCAGCAGGGATTTTTTCGTTAAAGCGCTTTGGTGATAACGACTCGAACATGGGTTATAAAGAGCATGGCGTAGGCATTCCCTTTCATGGGATAGTAGGGAGAATATCGCGAAGCGATGGTTTATGAGCAATGTTCACCCATTGCTAGGCACCTCTTTAAAAAAGCCCTGATAGAAATGTCAGGGCTTTTTTGCTTTTAACGCATGTGCTCTATCTATACCCCACAATTATATCCAGCAATGTTCCTTCCCTTGCGAACTCCGCAATGCTATTAAATTCAATCAAATTCACTCTGTTAATAATTCCTCAATTATTCTGCTATGGTATGATAGATCAACTATTAATATTCAACGAGACTAAAATGACTACGCTACAAAATGAAAATGTTCATATAAAATCAGAAACCGTTTTAATTACTCCTGCAGAGCTTAAAAAACAACTACCGGCTTCAGATAATGTGTATCGATTTATTAATGAGTCTCGTAAAATAATTGCAAATATAGTACATAAAAAAGATCCACGTTTTCTGGTTATTTGTGGACCTTGTTCTATCCATGATATTGATGCTGCCAAAGAGTATGCCCATAAATTAAAAGTGCTACACGAAAAGCATAAAGAGTCTTTGTTTATCGTGATGCGGGTTTATTTTGAAAAACCACGGACAACGGTTGGTTGGAAAGGGCTAATCAATGATCCACATATGGATGATTCGTTTGATATTGAGACGGGTCTAAAAAACGCCCGTGAATTGTTATTATTCATTTCTGAACTTGGTTTGCCCATTGCAACGGAGGCACTTGATCCCATTAGCCCACAATATATCGGTGATCTATTTAGTTGGGCTGCTATTGGTGCACGTACCACAGAATCACAAACACACCGTGAAATGGCCAGCGGTCTTTCTATGCCTGTAGGTTTTAAAAATGGTACCGATGGTAGTTTATCTACGGCAGTGAACGCCATGCAATCAGCTGCTTCTGCGCATCGCTTTATGGGCATTAACCAAAATGGTCAAAGTGCTTTATTACAAACCCATGGTAATAAAGACGGGCACGTTATTTTGCGTGGTGGGGGTGGTAAACCTAATTATGATTCATTAAACGTGGCGCTGGCACAGCAAGCATTAGCAAAAGCAAAGGTAGAACAAGTTTTAATTGTTGATTGTAGTCATGAAAACTCTAATAAAAATCATGAGTTACAACCTCTTGTTGCAAATGATGTGTTCCATCAAGTTATTGAAGGTAACCAATCAATTATTGGTATTATGGTCGAAAGTAACCTTAATGCTGGCAATCAAGCTACCACGCTACCTGCCTCAGATCTAAAATACGGGGTATCTGTTACTGATGCTTGTATCGATTGGGCAACAACCGAGAAATTACTTTCAGATGCGGTTAATTTATTAGCGAATAGCTTACAAAAAAGATAAGAGATATTTATGCCTTTAAGTAAATTACGAGATAAAATTGATGCAGTTGATCAACAGTTAATTGATTTGTTAGCACAGCGTTTAAAATTAGTCGCTGCAGTGGGAGATGTAAAAACCAAGCATGGATTACCCATTTATGTGCCTGAGCGTGAGGCCGCAATGCTTAGTAAGCGTCGCGAAGAAGCCGAAAAAAAAGGGGTGCCAGCAGATCTTATTGAAGATATTTTACGCCGTACAATGCGTGAATCTTATGCAAGTGAAAATGATAGCGGTTTTAAAACCGTCAACCCCGCGCTACGCAACATTGTTATTATTGGCGGGAATGGACTGCTAGGTCAACGTTTTGTTGATATGTTTCAGTCATCAGGTTACCAAGTCGATATCTTGGGTCGTGCTAACTGGGATCAAGCAGAACAAATATGTAGTAAAGCGGGTCTAGTGATTGTCGGCTCACCTATTAATGTGACTGTTGACATTATTAAGCAGCTTAGTTATTTACCAGATGATTGTATTTTAGCCGATATAACCAGTGTAAAAGAGGCACCATTACAAGCAATGTTAGCGGTTCACAAAGGTCCTGTTGTTGGTTTACATCCAATGTTTGGTCCTGACATTTCAAGCTTTGCAAAACAAGTTGTTGTTTATTGTGATGGACGTGGCGAAGAGCAGTATGCTTGGTTAATTGAGCAAATGAAAATTTGGGGCGCGCATCTTTATAATGTAAAAGCGCCAACGCATGATGAGTCTATGACGTTAATTCAAGCACTGCGCCACTTTACAAGTTTTGTTTATGGTGTGCACCTGCAAGGCGTTGATGCTGATTTAGAACAACTTCTTGATTTAAGCTCGCCAATTTACCGTTTAGAGCTTGCAATGGTTGGACGTTTATTTGCGCAAGAGCCTGCTTTATATGCAGATATTATCTTATCGCAAAAAGGTAACTTAAAAATGATTAAGCGTTATCATCAACATTTTGCTGATGCGATTGAGTTATTAGAGAATTCTGATAGAACTGAGTTTATTAAACGTTTTGAGTCTGTAACCGATTGGATGGGTGACTATTCGCAGCTATTTTTAGATGAAAGCCGAGTGATGTTACAAAAAGCACATGATATGCGCCATTACGAAGATAAATAACTATTGTGACCGTTTGATACCTATAAAATCTAAAAAGGAGCTAATATAGCTCCTTTTTGTTTCTTGAGTTGATAATGATTTGTCTATGCTGCGAATTCTTTGTTCAGTTTAATTTCAGCATCAGATTCAACTTCTACTTCAGGTTCTGTTATTGCTTCACCTGAAATTTCGCCATTACGACACATATCTTTGCCATTGTTTTTAGCACGATTGGCTTCAGACTTGTGTAAGTGTTTATTTAATTGACGTTCAATTTTTTGAAATAATTGACCAATGGCGGTATAAAGATCATCATGCTCTACATGTGCGAATACTTTGCCATTCGGTACCCCGATTGTTGCTTCTATTTTGATGCCTTTAGGCTCTTTGGCGATAATGCAATGGGGATTAATCAGTGGGATTTGTAGTTTTTCTAACTTTTGGAAACGATCCTCAATTTTAGTGCGTATTGTGTCTGTGATAGTAATTTGTTTGCTGGTAATTTCAATTCTCATATAGGACACCTTTAGGTTATACACTTATTGTGTTCATAAATAGATTATGCTTTTTTTGTGACTTTAAAAGTGATCTAGATCATATTTTCATTCCTTGGCTTACTTGGCAAAATTATTTATGATCTAGTTATATTTTTCTTCATTAAAAAAAAAGATTACTTGTTCACTCTTGAAAGTTAGTCCATTATTAAACAAATAAGTTCCATCATTTATCTCTCTTTTTTTTGTTAAATTGCTTTTATTCATCCTTTGTTTTGCTATCTTTAGCACTCCTCTTTGAAAGATAGTGAATGCGCCATGCACTTTAAACACCCTATTAAGCCTATACCTATTTTACTGTTCTGTATTTTTCCACTGCTTAGTTTTTCTGCTATTGCCAGCACTTGGTCACATGCAATCAGTATGTATGGAGATTTTAAGTATGCGCCTGGCTTCACGCATTTTTTATATGTAAACCCTGAAGCTCCTAAGGGCGGGACTTTTAAACAAGCGACTATTGGCAGTTTTGATTCTCTTAACCCCTTCATTGTAAAAGGTACTGCAGCATCGGGTATTGGATGGATTTATGATTCACTACTCAAGCGATCGAGTGACGAACCTTTTACGGGTTATGGATTAATTGCATCATCAATCAATGTTGCTGATGACTTTTCCTCGGTCAGTTTTAAAATTAATCCTGAGGCACGTTTTCATGACGGGAAAAAAATTACTGCATCGGATGTAAAATTTAGTCTCGCGCTACTGCTTGAAAAAGGTGTGCCACTCTATCGCTCCTATTATGCAGGTGTTAAAGAGGTTGTCGTTGATAGTCCTTCTCAAGTTAGTTTTTATTTTTCTGAAAAGGGTAATAGAGAGCTACCTTTAATTGTTGGTGAGATTCCTATTTTTCCAGCGCATTTTTGGAAAAATAAAGATTTTTCTATCACCGATTTAACCATTCCCTTGGGATCTGGCGCATATAAAATTAAATCCTTTGAAGCGGGTAAACGCATTACTTACCAAAGAGTTGATGATTATTGGGCTAAAGATCTTCCCGTCAACAAAGGCTTTTATAATTTTGATGTGATGATCTTTGATTATTATAGAGATGATAATGTTGCATTTGAAGCCTTTAAATCGGGCGCCTTGGATTACCGTTTTGAAACTTCCTCTAAGCGTTGGGCGACGAGTTACCAAGGAAAGCTGTTCAATTCGGGTGAAATTTTAACCGAAACAATTAGTGATCAAACACCACAGGGCATGCAAGGTTTTTGGTTTAATTTACGTAAAGATAAATTCAAAAATAGGGATGTAAGACAAGCAATTAGTTTATTATTTGATTTTGAATGGGCTAATAAAACACTCTTTTATGGTGCGTATACTCGCACTAAGAGTTTTTATTCTGGCTCTGAACTCGCAACCGCTAAGGTGATTAGTCATGCAGAAAAAGCGCTACTATTACCTTATCAATCACAACTTCCCAGCAGTGTCTTTCAGCCCCTTTCTTTCCCCGTTACTAACGGTGATGGCAATACCCGCACGCAGATGCGTGGAGCGGTTAAACTCTTTAAAAAAGCGGGATATCAGCTTAAAGATAGCAAGATGCAAGATAAAAATGGCAAGCAGTTTGAGTTTGAGTTTTTGCTTTATAGCAAAGCTTTTGAACGTATTGTGCATCCTTTTAGACAAAATTTACAACGTATTGGTATTAAGAGCTCCATTCGTTTGGTGGATGTTTCACAGTTTATCAATCGACTGAATAATTTTGATTTTGACATTATCTCTATGCGTAGAGGGCAATCTATTTCACCGGGTAATGAACAAGTTGGTTATTGGGGATGTGATAGTGCAATGGAGGTGGGTACATCAAACTGGTCTGGGATCTGTATGCCGGTGCTTGATAAACTGACCCAGAAATTGATAACAACTGCTTCTCGTGAAGAATTGGTGAATGTAACCAAGGCGCTTGATCGCGTATTACTAAATGAATATATGGTTATCCCTCACTGGTATCTTCCTGCTTATCGTATTGCTTATTGGGACAAGTACTCCAAGCCGGTAATTTCACCCATTTATGAATTAGGATTATCAACCTGGTGGTTAACGGGTTCGGAGGGGGGACATGAATAGTTATATTTTAAAGCGATTATTACTTATTATTCCGACGCTGATAGGCATTATGACCATTAATTTTTTTATCGTTCAGATTGCCCCCGGCGGACCGGTCGAACAAGCACTGGCGCAGTATCAAGGTATTGACGGTGCGAATAGTAGCCGTTTTTCCAGTGGTACCAATAGTGAGATACAAAGCTCAAACAGCAATAATAAATATCGTGGTGCTCAAGGCATTGACCCTGAATACATTGCCGCACTCGAAAAATTGTACGGTTTTGATAAGCCTATTTTAGAACGCTATTTCTCAATGTTATGGCGTTATGCTCGTTTTGATTTTGGTGATAGTTTTTATCGTAATCAAAAGGTAACTGATTTAATCATTGATAAAATGCCGGTCTCTATTTCATTGGGTTTATGGACAACGTTACTGGCTTACCTTATCTCTATTCCGCTGGGTATCAAAAAAGCCACCTCACACGGTAGTCGTTTTGATATTTGGAGCAGTACCATTGTTACCGTAGCCTATGCGATTCCCGCTTTTATTCTGGCTATCATGTTGATTGTACTGTTCGCAGGAGGCTCTTATTTCGATTGGTTTCCATTGCGTGGCTTAGTATCGGATAACTTTGAGGAGTTAAGTCGATGGGCTCAAATCAAAGATTATTTTTGGCATTTAGTATTACCGATTAGCGCATCAGTTTTGGCCAGTTTTGCAACTTTAACCATGCTCACCAAAAACTCTTTTTTAGATGAAATTAATAAGCAATATGTGATCACTGCGCGTGCCAAAGGTTGCTCACAAACCCGCATTCTATATGGTCATATCTTTCGTAATGCTATGTTGTTGGTCTTAGCAGGGCTACCTGCCGCATTAATTGGGATTTTCTTTACCGGATCAATGCTCATCGAAGTTATTTTCTCATTAGATGGCTTAGGTTTATTGGGCTTTGAATCGGTCATCAATCGTGATTATCCAGTGATTTTTGCATCCTTATATATTTTCACTCTAGTAGGCTTAGTGTTGAAATTAATCAGTGATATTACTTATACCTTGATTGATCCACGTATCACTTTTGAGGGGCGTTAAATGTCATTACTCTTAAATTGGCAAAAAATGCGCAACAATCCTGTGAATGCTGATCGTTGGTTACAATTTAAAAAAAATAAGCGTGGTTACTGGTCATTGTGGATATTCTCTATTCTGTTTTTGTTAAGCCTCATTGCAGAGTTATGGATAAATGATAAACCCATTATGATCTCCTATCAGCAACAGTGGTATTTTCCGATGATAGAAGATATTACTGAGGATAAACTGGGTGGTGATTTTGATATTATTACTGATTATCGCGACCCTTATATGGTTAAACAGATAGAAAAACAAGGTTGGATTATTTGGCCTCTTGTGCCGTTTTATTATGACAGCATTAATTTTGAACTCTCCGAGCCGGCTCCTTCTGCACCTGATAACATCAACTATTTAGGCACTGACGATCAAGGACGAGATCTACTTGCTCGGTTAGTTTATGGGTTTCGTATTTCGGTACTTTTTGCATTAACTCTCACCCTAGTGAGTTCTGTTTTTGGCATTGTTATTGGTGCTATTCAAGGATATTACGGTGGTAAAATCGATCTCTTAGGGCAACGGGTATTAGAGGTTTGGGAGGGGCTACCGATGTTATTTATGCTGATCATTTTAGCCAGCTTTGTTGAGCCCACCTTTAGTTGGTTGTTAGGTTTGATGATATTATTTAGCTGGCCAAGTCTAGTGAGTGTTGTGCGTGCTGAGTTTTTACGTGGGCGTCATCTTGAATATGTTAAAGCTGCCAAAGCACTGGGTGTTAAGGACAGTAAAATAATGTTTAGGCATATTTTACCCAATGCAATGATCGCCACATTAACTTTTATGCCGTATCTTTTTGCTGGAGCATTAACGACCTTAACATCATTAGACTTTTTAGGGTTTGGATTACCGTTAGGCTCTGCATCATTAGGAGAAATGGTGGCACAGGGTAAAGATAATTTACATGCGCCTTGGCTCGCTATTACGGCTTTTGTTTCATTATCAACTATTTTAATATTACTTGTTTTCATTGGCGAGGCGACACGAGATGCATTTGACCCGAGGAAAACAGTATGAGTAAAGACACTTTATTAACGGTGGATAATTTAAGCATCAGTTTTGCAGATAATGCCATTGTAAAAAATATTAGTTTTCAGCTTGAACGCGGCAAAACGCTCGCCATTGTTGGGGAAAGTGGGGCGGGTAAGTCATTGCTCGCACTGTCAATTTTACAACTGTTACCTTACCCTCATGCACATCACCCCACGGGAGAGATAACACTTTGTGGCGAAGCACTGGTTGGTCAAGGTGATGCTGTTTTGGCTGCTATTCGTGGCAATAAAGTGGGCATGATATTTCAAGAGCCAATGACATCATTAAATCCATTGCATACAGTACAAAAGCAGATTGCAGAAACCTTACTGATTCATAAAGGATTGCTGGGGAAACAAGCCCGTGAACGCACTCTCGAATTATTAACCATGGTGGGCATTGAAGCGCCAGAAAGTCGCTTAGCATCCTATCCACATGAACTTTCTGGAGGGCAACGACAGCGTATTATGATTGCCATGGCACTGGCCAATGATCCAGAACTATTAATTGCCGATGAACCAACCACGGCATTAGACGTGACCATTCAAAAGCAAATTTTAGCGTTGCTCAAGTCATTACAGCAGCGTCTTAACATGGGGATTTTACTGATCACCCATGATTTGCATATTGTAAAAAGTATTGCCGATGATGTACTGGTGATGCGTGATGGTTTAGTGGTTGAACAACAGAGTAAACAAGCACTCTTTGATGCGCCTAAAGAAGCTTATACAAGATTATTGTTAGATGCTATCCCAACAGGTGAAATGACCCCACTGAACGCGCCTGAGTTACTGTTGAGCGCGGAAAATATCAACGTTTCTTTTGCCCTTAAAAAGAATTTTTGGGGAAAAGTGACGCACACTTTAGAGGCAGTAAAATCAGTTAGTCTACAAATTCATAAAGGTGAAACCGTTGCTCTTGTTGGTGAAAGTGGATCCGGCAAGAGTACGCTGGCACAGGCTATTCTGCAGCTGGGTAAAAGTTCAGGGAAAGTCATTTTTTTAGGCGAGCAGATAGATGTGATGAAGCATCATGATTTACAAAAGTTACGCTCAAAATTACAGATAGTCTTTCAAGATCCTTTCGCTAGTCTAAGTCCCAGACTGTGTGTTGGTGACATTATTGCCGAAGGATTAGAGGTCCATCAGCCAGAACTAACATTACAGCAGGTAGAAGAAAAAGTATTAGTCGCATTACAACGTGTTGGTTTAGATAAAGGCTGTGCATCTCGTTACCCACATCAGTTTTCTGGCGGGCAGCGTCAGCGAATTGCGATAGCAAGAGCACTGATTTTAAATCCTGATCTGATTGTCTTAGATGAGCCCACCTCGGCATTAGATAGAAGTATTCAAAAACAAATTTTAGATTTATTAGTCTCATTGCAACAGGAGTTATCATTAAGTTATTTGTTTATTAGTCACGATCTTTTTGTGGTTCGCGCGATTAGCCATCGAGTATTGGTGATGAAATCTGGGGAAATTATTGAGCAGGGAACAACTAATGAAATATTTAATGGTGCCAAAGAAAAATATACCCAACTACTATTATCTTCAGTTTTGTTATAACATGCTGTTGGTATACATTTATTTTTTATTTTTTTAAGTTGGATTTTATGAAAAGAATTATATTGGTAATATGCGCTATTTTATTTTCTTCAATGGTTTTATCGTTATCATTAAGTCAGCAAAGGTTGATATACAGTGAAGCAAAATCACTACAAGGGCAACAGCGTTGGGATGAAGCAGCAATAAAAATGGATTCAATTCCTCGTTATCCATTAACTTATCTTCTTGAGTATCAAATATTAAAATCAAATTTATCACAGGATAATCTTTCTAAAATAAGTACTTTTATTGAACATAATAAGCCCCATTGGGCAAGTTATAACCTACAACGTAAATATCTTTATTATCTTGCTAAAAATCAATATTGGGATGATTTTATTACTTTTTATCCGCAACTGCCACGCAGTCCAAGTCTTAAATGTTTCTATTTTCAAGCAAAAATGTCACAGGGTAAAGCGCAATCTATTTGGCCTGATGTTAAAAAAATGTGGTTAAAAGGATGGTCAAGGCCGAATGCCTGTAATGTTGTTTTTAATTATTATTTAAAGAAAGAGATGATCTCTCAGGAATTAATTTTACAACGTTTTAAACTTGCTCATATTAATAATAAAAAACCGTTAATGAAGTATCTTATCACTTTATTGCAAGGTGATAATAAGCAACTTACAAAACAGATTTATACGTTGTATGAAAATCCTAGAATGCTTCCCACAAGCACGTTATTCTCACAAAAAGAGCAAGCCAGTTACCCCTTTCTTAAACCATCAATTAAACGTTTAGCTCGGTCTGATATTGCGTTTGCAGTACAAACCTACCAAAATTATGAGCAAAAAATACCCTTCACAGCGAATGATAAAGTGGAACTTGAAAAATACTTATTATTACGTATTTTAATCAGGAATAGACAGGAATTGTTGCCTTGGTTCGATGAGACGTTACTCTCGTTAGCGGATGTCGACCTTATGGAACATCGCATTCGCTACGCCATTAAATATAACAATTGGCAGGACATTGAATTTTGGGTAAAAAAATTACCTCAAGAAACGGCTCAAAAAAACAGGTGGGTTTATTGGCAAGCGCGTGTTTTAGAGGAAAGAAAAGAGTTTAAAGAGGCGAATAAGTTATATCAAAAAATTGCTGGTTACCGTAAATATTATAGTTTTTTAGCCGCCCAAAAATTAGGGCTTTCTTATCAACTTAATGCAAAAATTGTTGAGCATAAAGTTGCTAGTTTGGATGATATGCAAGCTCAACTTGATCACATTGAAGAGCTTTCTTTCCATCAATATAACACCCTAATAAAACGAGAATGGGTAATGCTATTACAAGATCGAGCAGATGAACTACAGCGTCAATTAGGTTTATATGCCTTTGATAAAGGATGGTCACATCTTTCCGTGCTTGCGAGTGTGCGTTCAAAAAGTTGGGATGCCATTAATATTCGTTTTCCTGAAGCAAAACCTAAACTCTTTTCTGAAAACGCATTAAAGTATCAAATACCTGCTAGTTATCTCTATGCGATAGCAAGGCAAGAGAGCTCTTTGGATCAGTTTGCTAATTCCCCTGTAGGTGCCACAGGGTATATGCAGTTGATGCCACAAACCGCAAAAGAGACCGCGCGTAAAATAGGTCTAAAAAATTATAAGAGAAAAGCGCAATTAACCGAAGGGGAAATTAACGTACAGCTAGGCACCGCTTATTTTACCGGCCTATTGAAACGTTATGATGGGAATCGTATCTTAGCGACTGCCGCATATAATGCCGGACCTCATCGCGTAGATCGCTGGAAAAGAAATAAAAAAGGGCGCGACAGTAAAGCATTAAGTATGGACAGTTGGGTGGAAACTATCCCCTATAAAGAAACACGCCGTTACGTAAAAAATGTACTGGCTTACAATGTTATTTATCAGCATGTTTTACAGAAACCTATGGAGTTTTTTAATAAAACTGAGCTAGCCGCTTCTTATTAACTGCTGTTGGAAAGACTTACTTTTAGATCAATAGCAAAATATCTAATGAAGTGGGCTGTGATAGCGTGGGGATAACTACCAGCAATTTAGAGGCGTTGGCGCGCTATCCCCGTATACGGTTAATGTTGTACAGCCCGTATCGTTCACTTGTTGCTCCTGCGCGGTAGCTTGTATTGAATAAGTTGTCGAGGACGCGGAAATGACCGTAAAGGTGTAATGGCGACTGTTGAAGAGCCCCAGATCACTTTCATTATTTGAATAACTGGGGTTTAATATATGCAAACTGCTTTGTTGCAGTTGGGCTTTGATAAGTTCCATTTTAGCCTCACCGCGTCGTCCTTTGAGTAGATATGATTGGTAGGATGGATAAGCAATACTGGCGATTATCGCGATGATTGCGATAACAATTAATAACTCAATTAATGTAAATCCTGCTAACCTTCCCATAAAATAAGCCTTATACCCATATTGCATAACAGAGTAATATTAACCCCATAAAAATAGTCTTCTATCTGCATTGGATTATAGCGTGTAGATCTTTAATTTAAACAAACAGAAGAAAAAAATAAGATAGGCGGAGGTTAATATACCCATGAGACTTCAAGGTGCAAAGTCAGCTAGGAAAATTTCGCCGAGATGTTAAGAATAAATTGAAGGTTAGTTATACCAATTTCATTAATGTAATGGTCAAATATTGCGCAGGAAAAACAAACAAGTTCAATGCGGAAATTGCAGTAAATGGTTATTCCCTTTGCAATATCTTCAACGAAGAAATCGTTTGTTTTAAGCAGTAAGATAGATCAGTTATTTAGTGGAATGGGTATTATTACAAATAAAGCATTCTCCTTTCATCTACATCTCATTTAATTTAGGCAGTTAAAGAACAGTTTACTTTTATTTACGTTCTAAAATACAATGCCTTATACCTTTCCCTGTTGTGATTTCATTTTCTATGGTAAGTTGTCTTTGTTAAATATGTTTAGTTACTCATATTTATGGCTAATAAAGCATTTATTAATAAAATAAGATGATGCTTTTTGATTTTAAAAAGGTTTTTTTTCGTTATTATCCGAGTCTTAGACATGTTTTTCTAAAAGTAATGCGGAGAAAAGTTGTGATAAATATCCTGCTAGTTGATGATCATGAATTAGTACGTACAGGAATAAGCCGTATCATTGATGATGTTCGAGGCATGAAAGTCATTGGGGAAACTCAAAGTGGAGAAGATGCAGTAAAATGGTGTCGCAAGAACCATCCGGATGTGATTTTAATGGATATGAATATGCCGGGTATTGGTGGACTTGATGCGATGCAGCGTATTTTACGTTTTAATGAAGATATTAAAATTATTATGCTCACCATGCACACTGAAAATCCCTTTCCCGCAAAAGTGATGCAAGCTGGAGCTGCTGGTTATTTAAGTAAAGCCGCTGCCCCTGATGAAGTATTAACCGCCATTCGAGCCGTGCACTCAGGGCAACGCTACTTAGCACCTGAAATCGCACAACAAATTGCACTTTCACAAATATCCCCCATTTCTGACGATCCTTTTAGTATGTTATCTGAACGTGAATTACAGATAATGATGATGATCACCAAAGGTCAGCGTGTTATTGAAATCTCTGAGCAGTTAACCCTCAATCCTAAAACAATTAATAGTTACCGTTATCGTTTGTTTGATAAATTGGGAGTTAATGGTGATGTTGAATTAACGCATTTAGCTATCCGCTATGGCATGTTAGATGCCGATACTCTCTAACATATCCCATCCTATTGTTGATAAAGCAGTGTGACGCGGTACTTTTTTATATTACAATGACACCGAGAGGTGTTTTTTTTTATGAGCAAGTTTAACGCACAAGAATTTTTAAATACGGTGACTAGCGAGCCGGGTGTATACCGTATGTTTGACCAGCAAAACATTATTATCTATGTTGGTAAAGCGAAGAACCTTAAAAAGCGCCTAAGCAGTTATTTTAGCTTAACGCAAAAACACCCCAAGACATTAGCGTTGGTCAGTCATATCGTTAATATCGAAGTGACAGTCACCCATACCGAAACCGAAGCGCTCATTTTAGAGCATAACTTTATTAAACAATATAAACCTAAATATAATGTTTTATTACGTGATGACAAATCTTACCCCTATCTCTTTTTAAGCGCCCATAAACACCCTCAATTAACCCTTGTTCGTTCACAAAATCGTAAACGCAAAGGCACTTACTTTGGACCTTATCCAAGTGGCGGTGCGGTGCGTGAAAGTCTGCATTTGATGCAAAAGTTATTTCCTATTCGCCAGTGTGAAGATAGCTATTATGCTAACCGCTCTCGCCCCTGCTTACAGTATCAATTAAAACGCTGTTTAGGTCCTTGTGTGAAGGCTATGACCGAAACTGAATATACACATCAAGTGGAATTAGCCTCGGAATTCTTATTAGGGAAAAGTCAGCGTGTCATTGATCTCTTGATTGATGAAATGCAAGTTGCTAGTGAAACGTTAGCATTTGAAAAAGCAGCCCTTAGGCGTGATCAAATTCAATCTTTAAAAAAAGTACAAGAGCAACAATGGGTCAGTGGTGATATTGAGCAACTTGATGTATTGGGTTTTGTGTATCAAGATGGCGTGGCGAGCTTCCATTTATTATTCATCCGGCAAGGGCGTATTTTGGGTAGTCGAAATTATTTTCCTAAAGTACCTAAAAACTCTAATAGTGAAGAAGTATTAACTTCTTTTTTAAGCCAGTTTTACCTTTCAGGGCAAAATGGTCGTGCTATTCCTAAAGAGATATTATTGAGTGACGACTTTTCAGAGCGATTCACTTTTACGGAATTGTTCAGTGAATTCTGTGGGTATAAAACCACATTAAAGGTTGAGATGCGTGGCGAGCGTGCTAAGTTTGTTAAACTTGCCAAGCGTAATGCATTAATTGCTTTGCAAACTCATCTCAGTCAAAAAAATAATATACAAAAACGTTACCAGCTATTAGAAGAGAAACTCGATTTGCTTGTGCCAATCAAGCGCATGGAATGTTACGACATTTCGCATATGATGGGCGAAAAAACCGTTGCTTCTTGTGTCGTTTTTGATCGAGAGGGGGCTAAAAAGTCAGCTTATCGTCGTTTTAATATTACTGGCATTACTCCTGGGGATGATTATGCTGCCATGGGACAAGTCTTAGCAAGGCGTTTTAGAGACAAACAAAATATCGAAAATATTCCAGATATTATTTTTATCGATGGAGGATTGGGGCAACTTAATCAAGCCGAAATGATTATTAGCTCACTCGCTGAAAATTTCACCGAAAAGTATCCGTTGTTAATTGGTATTGCCAAAGGGGTAACACGAAAAGCGGGTCTTGAAACCCTTATTTTAGCCGATAGTCATGAGATTTTAGAGATCCCGGCCGATTCACCGGCGTTGCATTTAATTCAGCAGATCCGTGATGAATCACATCGTTTTGCTATCATGGGACACCGTGGACAGCGAGACAAAAAACGACGCACGAGTAGTTTAGAAGCGGTTGCTGGCATCGGGACGAAACGTCGGCAGTTATTGCTCAATCATTTTGGTGGTTTACAAGGTGTCAAAGCGGCGAGCATTGATGAATTAGCAAAAATTAATGGTATTAGTATTCTCTTAGCTGAAAATATTCATGAAGCATTACATATTTAAGCCATAAATAACTGGTAACTATTTGCATTAATAAACAATAACATGCAAAAATAGATTATCGACAGAAAGGATTATTTTTAATGATTAACATTCCCAACATTTTAACGGGCTTCCGTATTTGTTTAATTCCCGTTTTTGTAGTGATATATTATCTGCCTGTAACTTGGGCTGCACCTGTGGCTGCATTTATATTTATGCTCGCAGGTTTCACGGATATATTAGATGGTTACTTAGCACGTAAATTAAATCAATTAACGCCTTTTGGGGCATTTTTAGACCCCGTTGCTGATAAAATTATGGTGGCCGTATCATTGGTGATGATTGTTGATCATTACGCTAACATTTGGGTTGCTATTCCAGCGATGATCATGATTTGCCGTGAAATTATAATTTCAGCTTTGCGTGAATGGATGGCTGAAATGGGACAGCGGGCAAGTGTTGCAGTTTCCAATATCGGTAAAGTAAAAACCTTTGCGCAAATGATGGCGTTATTTTTCCTTATTTGGCAATACTCTGAAATGATGGAGTGGCTTGGTTTTGCATTTATGTTGGTGGCAACGGTATTAACACTTTGGTCTATGGTCATTTATTTAAAAGCCGCCTGGCCAGCATTAAAAAACCAATCTTAATAATACTCTAAAAATATTGATCAATAATGGCGATAAAAGCTAAATAAATAAACGTTTAGTGTAAAAAAACAGCGAACAGTCGTTAATTAGTAAAAAAAGTGACAAAGAGTATTGACTCAAATTAGAAAGTCTTTAAAATGCGCCCTCATCGAAAGGGAAACTGTTTAGCTCTCTAACGAAATAAAAAAAAGAATATATGCGGCACTAGCTCAGTGGTAGAGCACAACCTTGCCAAGGTTGGGGTCAAGAGTTCGAGCCTCTTGTGCCGCTCCATTCTTTTATAAAATTTGGCGGAATGGCAGAGTGGCCATGCAGTGGATTGCAAATCCATCTATCTCGGTTCGACTCCGGGTTCCGCCTCCAATTTTAAAGTTTTGCCCGGATGGTGGAATCGGTAGACACCCAAGATTTAAAATCTTGTGCATTCTGTGCGTGCGAGTTCAAGTCTCGCTCCGGGCACCATTTTAAAAAAGCCTCGTATTGATACGAGGCTTTTTTTTGCTTAAAATAAAGTGATTAAGCACCTTGTGTGCCCTTTTTCAGGAGACCAGCTTTTAGCTGGTTTTTTGATGTCTGTAATAAAAGGTTTTTCAAATTACCTGTGCAATGTTGTTGTACAATGGAAGGCCGAGTGCGCACTGAAAATTAGGCAATAAAAAAGGCGCTTTAAAAGCGCCTTATCTCATTTTAAGCGAGTTAATCTAATTTGCCACAGAAACGGTAACCTTCACCATGAATCGTTGCAATGATCTCTGAACCTTCTGGTACGCTTTCAAAATGTTTTCGAATGCGGCGGATGGTGACATCTACCGTGCGATCATGCGCTTTTAGTTCACGACCAGTCATTTTCATTAATAATGCGGCACGCGTTTGTATTTTTCCTGGGTTTTCAATGAAGTGTAACATCGCGCGGAACTCACTACGTGGCAGTTTAAAGAGCTCGCCAAGTGGGCTAACCAAAGAACGACTATCAATTTCCAGTGTCCAACCATTAAATTTATAGCTTGCTACTTTCTGGCGGACCTCTTCAAAATAAAGGTTATCTTGCATCGTCCGAGTCAGCAAATTGCGTGTACGTATGGTGAGTTCTCGAGGATTAAAGGGTTTGGTAATATAATCATCAGCACCAATTTCAAGGCCTAGAATTTTATCAACTTCATTATCTCGACCGGTTAAAAATATTAATGGTATATTTTGAATTTCACGTAATTCACGCGCTAATAATAGGCCATTTTTCCCGGGGAGATTAATGTCCATAATAATGAGGTTAATGGTGTTTTCACTAATAACCGTGTGCATCTCGTTACCATCATTTGCTTCAAATGTATTATAACCTTCTGCTTCAAAAACACTTTTTAAGGTGTTGCGGGTAACTAACTCATCCTCTACGATAAGTATATTGGCTGTAGACATTACTTTCTCCTAATTTAAATTCTTTGCATTACTCTTCAAACTTGTGTCATCAAGGTTAACTTTATTTAAAGTGATGCACTAAATTTCACGTGTCTCTTTCATTAAGCGCGAGAAGACTATATTGGAGCGTTCTCCAGTATAGGTGTAAACGCGTCTTATATTTTTAATTAAGCAGTGAAGAGTTAATTTTTATTTAATCTTGTTTATAACGGTATAAACGCGTTATATTTTTAGTTTTTTTATTTTTTTAGATAATCTTTAATAAAAAACATTATAACAAGTGTCACTTGTTATTGATTAGAATTAGTTGCTTTATAGTCTCGTATGAGATAAATATGATTTTTTAGCATCCTAACTTATTATTTTAGTGCCTTTCACTATAAATAGTTAACATTAAGATAACAACTAGATTGTGAGTTAGACTGATATTTACAGATTTTTCATTGATGTGAATCAACCTAATCTTTTTTGTATATAAAATCATTAGAACAATCAGTGAATTGTTTAACACTTTTAAAAGCTTTGCTATAATGGTCTCCTTTAATGAATAGTAAGTATTAGTTAACATTATGTTTAATCATTTATTTCATCAATTTAATCCTTTTTCAGCTGGTTTGCATAAACAAGTTGTAAGCAGTGCTAAATTAATGAAATGAATAACCTTTTAAAACCCGCTCCTCTTTGCGGGTTTTTTATTATTAGAGAGCAGGGATTTTTAAATGCGCATACTTAAATTTGGCGGCACATCATTAGCAAATGCCGAACGTTTTAATCAAGTTGCCGATATTGTTATCAATAATCAGCAACAATCTCAAATTGCCTTAGTTTTATCTGCGCCAGCAGGCGTGACCAATAATCTTGTTGCAGTCGTAGAGAAAACCAGTAACGGTTTGTCAGCAGAAACTCATTTGACGGATATTCAATGTATTTTTGCAGATCTAATCAGTGCTTTAAAAAGTACCTATGCAGAATTTGCTGACGATTTATTAAAAACGCTTTTTGAACGTGAATTTTCTCATTTAAGTACGTTACTTGAGGGCGTACGTTTATTATCGCAATGTCCAGCCAGTATCGAAGCGCAAATTTTAAGTAAAGGTGAACTGCTCAGTATCGCCTGTATGAAGCAACTTTTAATTGCGAAAGGCCATCGTGTTGAGGTCATTAAACCGCAGGAAAAACTCATTTCTAAAAAAGGAGGGTACCTCGAAGCGCAAATTGATATTGAAGCATCGCGTCTTTTATTTGAAAAAGAAGGCATTGTAAAAAATGCTATTTACCTTATGCCTGGTTTTACTGCGGGTAATGCACAAGGTGAAACGTTAGTATTAGGGCGTAATGGCTCTGACTATTCAGCGGCTGTTTTAGCCGCTTGTTTAAACGCGGAATGTTGTGAGATTTGGACGGATGTTGATGGCGTTTATAGCTGCGATCCGCGTTTAGTGAAAGATGCTAAATTATTAAAAACATTAAGTTATGCTGAAGCGATGGAGCTTTCATATTTTGGTGCGAAAGTATTACATCCTAAAACAATCGCACCAATTGCTCAGCATCATATTCCTTGTTTGATTAAAAATGCCCAAAATCCACAGGCCCCTGGGACTTTAATTGACGCCGAACAGGGTGATCAGACCTTGCAAGTGAAAGGTATATCAGACCTTAAAGATCTGACCATGGTCAGCATTTCAGGTGCGGGAATGAAAGGCATTATTGGTATGGCAGGACGCATTTTTAGCACTGTCTCTCGTGCCGGCGTCTCTATTATTTTAATTACCCAGTCTTCTTCTGAATACAGTCTTAGTTTCTGTATTACTTCTCGCGACACTCAAAAAACCGTTGATGCATTAAGCGAAGAATTCAGTCTTGAATTTGCAAATAACTTGCTTGCGCCCATTGAGCTTATTGAAGAGCAAGCTATCATCTCGTTAGTCGGAGATGGCATGAAGAAAGCAAAAGGTGTTGCGGCACGTTTCTTAACGGCTTTAACAGAAGCTTCAATTAATATTACCGCAATCGCGCAGGGTTCATCTGAACGTTCTATCTCGGTGGTTATTTCTGAGAAAAAAGCACAGCAAGCGATTGTTGCTTGTCATCAAAAATTCTTCGCAAGTGTGCAATACATTGATTTATTCTTGATTGGCTGTGGCGGTGTTGGCGGTGCTTTAGTGGATCAAATTCATCGTCAGAAAATACATTTAGCGACACGTAACATTGAAATTCGAGTCTGTGGTGTGGCAAATAGTCGGGCGATGTTAATGGAGCCAAAAGGCATTGCACTGGATAAGTGGCGCGACCTATTAAAAGACGCAACCGCGCCACTGTCATTATCAAAAATGCAAAGCTTGGTGAATGAATCCTATATTATCAACCCAGTGATTGTTGATTGTACCAGCAACGATGCCATTGCCGCGCGTTATGTTGATTTCTTAGGTGCCGGTTTCCACGTGGTAACTGCCAATAAAAAAGCCAATACTGGTAGCATGAGTTATTACCATCAATTACGCTTAACCGCATTAATGAAACGTCGTAAATTCCTTTATGATACTAACGTCGGTGCCGGTCTACCAGTGATTGAAAATATGCAGAACCTATTTTCTGCTGGTGATCAATTGGTTAAATTTAACGGCATTCTGTCGGGATCACTTTCGTTCATTTTTGGTAAGCTTGATGATGGTTTATTATTTTCAGAGGTAACAACTGAAGCACGTAATATGGGCTTTACAGAGCCCGATCCACGTGATGATTTAAGTGGTACTGATGTTGCCCGAAAATTGCTTATTTTGGCACGCGAAGCGGGCATGGAAATCTCACTGGAGGATGTTGAAATAGAGCAAGCATTGCCACCAGGTTTTGATGATACCGGTACTGTTGATGATTTCATGGCTCGTTTGCCAGAAGCCGATGCTTATTTTAAAGAACTGCAACAAAAAGCCGATGAAAATAATCAAGTATTGCGTTATATCGGTAGCATTATTGATGGTAAATGCAAATGTAGTATTCAAGCCGTTGATGCGGATGATCCCCTTAATAAAGTAAAAGAAGGTGAAAATGCATTAGCATTTTACAGCCAGTATTACCAACCGATCCCATTAGTTTTACGTGGTTATGGCGCAGGGACGGAAGTGACTGCCGCGGGTATTTTTGCTGACGTATTACGCACCTTGAACTGGAAACAGGAAGTTTAATATGAATATTGAAACCTTTGTAGCATGAAACCATTTTTAAATACGTGTACGTTGCATTTTACGCGCAACGATAAAATACAGGAACGTTAATATGTCATTAGTTGTTTACGCACCGGCTTCAACAGCCAATGTGAGCGTTGGTTTTGATGTGTTAGGTGGCGCATTGACACCTATCGATGGTCAGCAATTGGGGGATCGCGTAAAAATTAGCACGGGTAATGAAGCGTTTAGTTTTGCTTGTGTGGGACGTTTTGCAGATAAATTGCCGAGTGATCCTAAAAAGAATATTGTGTTTGATTGTTATTTAGCATTTAAAGAAGCACTTAAAGTAACCACCACCGCGCTTTTAAATGTTGATATTACCCTTGAGAAAAACTTACCGGTAGGCAGTGGGTTAGGCTCAAGTTCAAGCTCAATTGTGGCTGCCTTAGAAGCGTTAAATGCGTTGCATCAGTATCCCCTTGATAAAACAGTTATGCTCGCTATGATGGGCGAAATGGAAGGCATCATTAGTGGCGGGGTGCATTATGATAATGTCGCACCTTGTTACTTAGGTGGTATGCAATTGATGATCAATGAAGGTGGTATTATTAGCCAAAAAATCCCATCCTTTGCACATTGGTACTGGGTTGTTGCTTACCCGGGCATTACTATCTCAACGGTCGCTGCACGGAATATTTTACCGGCACAGTATCGTTTAAACGATACCATTACTTATGGTCGTCGTTTGGGGGCGTTTGTACATGCTTGTCACAGTAATCAACCGGAGTTGGCTGCAAAAATGCTCAAGGATGTTATTGCAGAGCCTTATCGCTCTGAACTTATTCCTGGGTTTAAAGATGCGCGTCTTTTTGCTGAGCAAAGTGGCGCATTGGCGATGGGCATTTCAGGCTCAGGTCCCACGATATTTGCAGTGATAACCGACCTTAAACAAGCTCAATCGTTACAACATTGGTTAACAAAAAATTTCCTTCAAAATGATGAAGGATTTTGTCATATTTGCCATCTTGATGATCAAGGTGCTCGCGTGTTAGGAACAGAATTATGAATTTATACAATATCAGCGACAATAGTGAACAAGTCAACTTTCAACAGGCTGTTAAACAAGGACTAGGACGTGGGCAAGGTCTCTTTTTCCCTGAATCTATCACACCATTAACGAATATTGATGCGCTACTTAAAATGAATTTAGTTGATCGCTCAGCGGAAATATTATCGCATCTAATTGGTGATGAGCTGAGCAAAGAAACGATTCATCGCATTGTCGCTAACGCTTTCACTTTTGAAGCACCAGTTAAAAAAGTAACGGATAACATTAATGCATTAGAGCTTTTCCACGGGCCGACACTGGCCTTTAAAGATTTTGGTGGGCGCTTTATGGCACAATGTTTAGCCTCGTTTAAAGATGATGGGAAAATTACTATTTTAACGGCAACCTCTGGTGATACGGGTGCTGCTGTTGCTCATGCATTCTTTGATATGGAAAATATTGACGTGGTTATCCTTTACCCTAAAGGTAAAATTAGTCCACTACAAGAGAAGCTATTTTGTACCTTAGGTGGCAATATCACCACCATCGCAATCGAAGGTACTTTCGACGATTGTCAGACCATGGTAAAACAAGCTTTTGATGATCCAGAGCTTAAACAGGCGATTGGTCTTAATTCAGCAAACTCGATCAATATTAGTCGTCTGCTTGCGCAAATTTGTTATTACTTTGAAGCCTTTGCACAATTAAATGAAACACAGCGTAAAGAATTAGTCATTTCAGTACCAAGTGGTAACTTTGGTGATTTAACGGCGGGTTTATTAGCAAAAGCGCTGGGATTGCCGATAAAACGTTTTATCGCAGCCACTAATGAAAATGATACCGTACCACGTTATTTAGCAGGCGAAACTTGGTCACCCAAAGCAACGATTGCCACACTTTCAAATGCAATGGATGTCAGTGCACCCAATAACTGGCCGCGTATTGAAGAATTATTTAAAGTGAAAAGTTGGTCTTTAAGCGAATTAGGTTACGGTAAACTCAGTGATGCGCAGACCAAAGAAGCGTTGCTGACATTGGATAAGCTGGGTTATTTATGTGAGCCTCACGGCGCAATAGCATTTAGTGAGCTAACTAAACAGTTACAAACTGGTGAAACGGGTTTATTTCTGTGCACCGCGCATCCGGCTAAATTCAAAGAAAGTGTTGAAGCTATTTTAGGACGAGCAATATTCATTCCTGAAGAACTTGCTTCTCGTGCGGACTTAGCATTGCTTTCTAAAGAGATGCCCGTTGATTTTGCACAGGTACGTTCGTTATTAATGGCGTTATAATCGTTTATTCAAAACTATCGATTTAGTCAAAGTACAGCGCTGTTAATGGCATTATAATCAGTGCTTCATAAGCAAATAAATAACGGATACATTATCTAAAAGGGCGTTTAATACGCCCTTTTCTTGATAAGGACATAATAATGGGAAAAGTGTTAAATGATTTGTTAGACCAACTTGGCCTAGAAAAATTAGAAGAGAATCTCTTTCGAGGGCAGAGCCAAGATTTAGGTTTAGGGCTGGTATTTGGTGGTCAAGTAATGGGGCAAGCTATTTCAGCCGCTAAAGAAACGGTATTAGAAGATCAACAAATACATTCTTTTCACTCCTATTTTTTGCGTGCGGGTCAAACCGACCGACCGATTGTTTATGATGTAGAGCGAATTCGTGATGGGCGTAGTCTTTCAATAAGACGAATCAAAGCGGTTCAGAATGGTAAAGCTATCTTTTATATGACCGCTTCTTTTAAAGCCCGAGAGAAAGGTTTTGAACATCAAAATGAGATGCCTTTTGCACCTGCGCCAGAAGACTTAATTTCAGAGCAAGATATGGCCTTGATTCACACTGAAATGTTGCCTGAACATATTCGTGATAAATTAGTTTGTGATAAACCGATTGAGATGCGTCCCGTTAAGTTTGTGCATCCTATTGATCCAGAAATTGAACCTGCAAAACGCTTAGTGTGGTTTAAAGCCAACGGTAAAATGCCTAATGACTTACGTATTCATCGTTACTTGTTAGCATACGCTTCAGATTTTAATTTTTTACCGACCGCATTACAGCCCCATGGAGAATCATTTTTAAACCTAGATATGCAGGTTGTCACGATAGACCACTCTATGTGGTTTCATCATGATTTTCGTTTAGATGAATGGCTACTGTATGCCGTTGAAAGTCCTGTCGCTTCTGACGGACGAGCTTTAGTACGTGGTCAGTTCTTTACCCGTGCAGGAAAACTCGTCGCTTCAACGATTCAAGAAGGGCTGATTCGTAAAAAAAAGCAAAAGAAAACCAATAAATAGTTAAAGTACACTTATTATTGGGCTTCTTATTATTTGTCGAAGACGTTATTTGATGAAAATAGTCAGCTATGCTCCTTTTTTATAAATGACATTATTAACACTGTAATATCTGTTTAATGGTGTCAAAACTGTGTTGCCATTGCTGGTAATCAATGGGGATAGCATGATTTTGGTCATTAATCGTTAACACTAATGATGGAAAACCTTGAATGGGTAAAGCGTGAGCTTTATCTATTTCTGTCATTAATTTCTGCTGTGTTAATGGCGCGCTTAACTGCTCACTAAAAACACTTTTCTGCAGACCAATCTGCGATGCGAGTGTTATTAAAAGGCTATTGTCCGACGGATTTTTGGCTTGCAAATAATACGCTTGTTGAATAGAAAAAATCATCTCAAGCTCTTTATTGGACTCTCTTGCCAGTAAACAGGCACGACACGCAGGGTAAGTTGACCGTCTTGCTTGGTTTTGTTGCCAGAAATCAAAATTAAACTGAGTATTCAGTTGGCGCGCAATTTTTTGCCAAGTAGTTTCAATGAACTGTTGCATATCTTGGCTCATGGGTTGCTCAGAGTCAGGCGCTAAGCCTCCTAACAAGTAACTAATTTCGATGTCTGGCAACGTTGCTTTGAGTGCATTTTGCAGTGCTAACCAGGTTGGTCTATAACCCCAGCACCAGCTACACATTGGATCGTACACATAAAAAAGCTGGACCTTATTTTTTAATAATGCAGTCATCTAAAATCCTAGTTATTTGTGGGCTCGTGAGTGTGTCTTTGAGGAACGCCATACAATTCATTATGTAAGTGTAGTTAATCTCTTTGAAAGTCTCCAAATTAGTAACTGAATAAAGTTTATTGCGGGTAAACGGGCATAAAAAAATCCGTACTTTAGCGAGTAAAGTACGGATTTCTCATTTTATTTTACATTACTGAATGCAGATTACATTGATTCAGTAAATGTACGTGTTAATACATCATTTTGTTGCTCTGGCGTCAGCGAGTTAAAACGCACAGCGTAACCCGATACACGAATTGTTAATTGTGGGTACTTTTCTGGATGTTTGATGGCATCTTCAAGCGTTTCACGACGTAAAACATTAACGTTTAAGTGTTGGCCACCTTCTTGTGCGGCAGGTGCTTGAACTGCGATTTCTTTATACTCTATTTTACCAAGATCTGCGATTGCAATAACTTGATCTTCTGCATATGTATTATCTTTTACACATAAACAACGTGCTTGAGAATTTTTCTCATCGAGTAACCAAAAAGAGTTAAGTAGAGATGTATTTTCAGATTGAGTGATTTGAATACCAAAAGCCATTTTGTGCTCCTTTTATAACCTAAACTAAAGTTATAATAAAATTACAGTTTGTAACATTCAAATAAAAACAGTGTTTCAAAAAAACGCAGTGATTAGATGATGTCGTTTTATTGTATGTAAATTAACCTTTACATGTTTTAGTTGGGTTAACTTCTCAGTTATCAAGTTAACACAATTTTGTGACACAATAACGAACTCCGTTCGATCAAGTTTTGTTTTAGATCAATTTTTAGAGAACTATCAATTATTTATACATTCAGCATTTGAATTTAATAAATGCTTATGTTGATATATTTCAAAAAGCGTTATTTAATCATTAATTACCATCCTAAGACAAGACATTTAGCATAATAACTAATTGTTATACTAGAAAAATAAATAACCAAGTCGGTGCTCACTTTCAGGATCGTAAATGATTAAATAATTATCAAATTTTATCTTTAAAGCGGTATTTACATGGTTTCATAAAGGTTTAAAAGAGTGAGTTGCCGGACAAGTTATGAACAAAATATCTTTGTTTTCTTTCAATGGATCAACACTGCTAATCCTTTCAAAATATTGATTAAAGTTAGTCTTTACGCATTGTTGAGCGCGCTTTGTTTACCTATATTATAGGTTAGCTAAATAATTAAACGCGCGACTTTCTAAATTTTGCATCTCGCAAAGTAACGCGTATATTATTAAAATTAACAGAGAAAGGATAGAAAATGAGTTGGCATAAATTTTTACAATTAGAACAGCAAAAAAACTATTACCAAGCCCTTTTTACTTTTTTAGAAGAAGAGGAAAAAGCGCATAAAGAGATATTTCCAGCGCCCTCTTTGTATTTTAATGCCTTGCATTTAACCGCGCCTGAAAATGTAAAAGTGGTTATTTTAGGGCAAGACCCTTACCATGGTGAGGGGCAGGCGCATGGTTTAAGCTTCTCCGTACCAGATGGAGTAAAAGTGCCTCCTTCTTTGCGTAATATCTACAAAGAGTTAAGCACCAGTATTGAAGGTTTTGAAATACCAGAGTCAGGCAATTTAAGCGCTTGGGCAGAGCAGGGCGTACTGTTATTGAATTCGGTGTTAACGGTACAAAAAAGCAATGCAGGTAGCCATGCTAAAAAAGGTTGGGAAACCTTCACTGATAATGTCATTAAATATTTAAATGATAACCAATCTGGGATTGTTTTTCTTTTGTGGGGCAGTTATGCACAAAAAAAAGGTCGCTTGATTGATGATTGTAAGCACACTGTTTTGAAATCAACACATCCTTCACCACTCTCTGCTTATCGTGGTTTTTTGGGCTGTGAGCATTTTAAAAAGGTGAATGAAATTTTATCCTCTATTGGTAAAAATAAAATCAACTGGTAGTTTGATTTAAGACAGAGTTTTTAAAGTATCAATGACTATACTGTGAGTATATTTTAAACATGAGTATTCATTATGCTAGATATTATTCACAATGATCACCGTAATATTAATCAGTTACTAAGAATATTACGTAAAAAAATAAAATCGTTAGAGAATGATGAAAGTATCAACTACCGTTTAATTAAAGTTATTGTTAGCTATTTACGCAATTATGCTGATAAATATCACCACCCCATGGAAGACATGATTTATGCCTATTATCTCAAACATCGTGTTGTACCCGATGAAATTGCGAAGCGCTTAAAAAGCGAACATGGTTCGCTTAAAAAAATAACCATTGAGCTTGATGAATTGGTCGAAATGGTATTATTAGATGCGATTGTGCCACAACAGACCTTTATTAATAAGCTTATCGAGTTTGTGGAAATGCAATCACAACATTTAATGTATGAAGAGTCGCAAATTTTACCGGCCATTCGAGACAGTTTATCGGCCGATGATTGGGCCAATCTACAACAACAATGGCAACATAATCATTACCAAGACCCACTTTTTGGGGATCGAATCACTGAAGAGTATAAAGCACTGGCGGCTCATATTAATAATCGTTAGTCATCCAACTCTCTAAGATTAAGGCAGCAGAAACGCTGTCTATTTTCCCTTTATTGAGTGCTTTAAAACCACCACGCTCAAAAATAAACTCTTTTGCACTTGCCGTTGTAAGACGCTCATCTTGCAACGTCACCTTTACCCCAAAACGACCATTAAGACGGTTAGCAAATTTTTTAGCGCGCTGGGTAATTGCTTGCTCTGTACCATCCATATTAAGTGGTAAACCAACTACCACTAAATCAGGTTGCCACTCTTTAATTAATTTCTCGACGATATCCCAATTAGGAATACCATCGGTGGCTTTAATCGCATCAATTGGTTGTGCTGTTGCGGTGATCATTTGACCCGTTGCGACACCAATGCTCTTGGTGCCATAATCGAATCCGAGCAGAGTTTGCGGTGTTTTATTGGCTGTAATATTGGCTGTCATGCATGTCCGCTTGTTGTGGTTAATTGTTCAGGGGTGATCCCTAAACGTTGTAACGAGGTGCTCCAGCGCTTTTCAACTGGCGTATTGAAGATAATATCGTTCTCACTTTTAATGGTAAGCCAGTGATTATCATTTATTTCCTGCTCTAGTTGCCCTGAATCCCAACTTGAATAACCTAACGCAACCAAATATTCTTCCGGTTCATTTTCAGTGCCTAAGGTTGACAGTACAAGATTGGAGTTTGACATCATCAAGTGATTATTAAGCTCAGTACTTTGCGAGTTGTCAGAGAGTGGGCTATGCAGTACAAAACCACGTTCAAGTTCAAGTGGCCCCCCTAGAAATACTGGGTTAGTGAGTGGAGGCTCAGGCTGATGCTTGATTGTTTCTACATTACTGAGCAATTCTTGAATGGTTAATTTAACGGGAAAATTAATAATAAAACCCATTGCACCCTGTGCATCATGCTCGCAAAGGTAGACCACTGATTTTTTAAAATAGGGGTCGGTAAGTGTCGGCATTGCAATTAAAAAATGATTTTTCAGGGTATCGAGTACCTCTGTTTTATCACTATCAACGTAAACTTCAACGTTTTGACTTACAGAGTCACTATTGTTTTGGTTATTGTCTATCATGTGAGCCTCCTCTATTTGCCATACTTAATTTGAGCTTATATTAAGTATGGCAACTTATCATAAATTATCGAATACGTTTTTCAATGGCGTCCATTAATTTACCAGCAATGTTGGTATCATAAGCATTATCGATTTCTTGGATACAGGTTGGGCTCGTCACATTAATCTCTGTTATTTTGTCGCCAATGACATCAAGTCCAACAAAAATAAGCCCTTTCTCTTTAAGTTTTGGACCAATGCTATTGGCAATGTGCCAATCAGATTCAGAAAGTGGTTGGGCAACGCCACGACCTCCGGCTGCTAAGTTACCCCGTGTTTCACCTTTTGCTGGAATACGTGCTAGCGCATAAGGCATGGGCTCTCCATCAACAATTAAGATACGTTTATCGCCATCTTTAATCTCTGGAATAAAGGCCTGAGCCATACAATAACGACTTTCATGTTCTGTTAATGTTTCAATAATCACTCCTAAATTTGCATCTTTTTCTTTAATGCGGAAAATAGAAGCCCCACCCATTCCATCGAGTGGTTTTAAGATAATATCTTTATGTTTGTTATGAAAGGCACGAATCTTAGCACTACTGCGTGTTACTAATGTTGATGGGGTAAACTCACTAAACCAAGCAGTAAATAGTTTTTCATTTGCATCACGCAGGCTTTGTGGTTTATTCACGATCAAGCAGCCTTCATCTTCAGCACGTTCTAATAAATAAGTTGCATAGATATATTCAGTATCAAAAGGCGGATCTTTACGCATTAACACGGCATCTAAATCAGCGAGTGGATGATCAATTGCTTCTTCAAGTTGATAAAAATTACCCTGTTCACGTTGCACCGTAAGTTTCTTGGTGGTTGCATAACAACGTCCATCATCTAAATAGAGATCTTTCATCTCCATATAATAAAGTTCCCAACCACGAGATTGTGCCTCTAATAACATTGCAAAGCTGGAATCTTTATGAATTTTCACATCTTTAATTGGATCCATTAGGATCCCGATTTTTATAGTCATCTCTCTATCCTTAAGCTAAATCGCCAAAGCGACATTGTAATGCGGTGATTGCTGTTAACGCGGCGGTTTCTGTGCGTAAAATACGTGGGCCAAGTAAGGTTTCTATGAAATTAAGTTTTTCCGTTAATTCAATTTCTGAATCGCTAAGGCCACCTTCAGGTCCAATTAATAAAGCAATATTATTGAGTTTCTCGGGCAAGGTGTTGATGGAGTATGTCGCACGAGGGTGCAGTGTTAATTTAACCGCTGCACTGTTCATCGCACACCAATCACTTAGTTGTTTTGTTTCATGAATGATAGGGACAATATTACGCCCAGATTGCTCGCAGGCGGCAATCGCTATTTTTTGCCATTGTTGTTGTTTTTTGGTCATACGATCAAGATTAACTTTGACCCCACAACGTTCGCTCAGTAAGGGGGTTATTTCATTGACACCTAATTCGACCGCTTTTTGAATAACCAACTCCATGCGCTCACCACGTGAAATAACCTGTCCTAAATGCAAGTGTAATGGGCTTTCGTTAGTACTTTCGTGAAAGCTATCAATGTGCGCGCGACAACTGCGTTTTTGCACATCAACTAAGGTGCCATGAAACTCACCCCCTTGACCATTAAAGAGGATCACGCGTTGTTTTACTTTTAGTCGTAATACACGGATATGTTGCGTTGCATCGTCACCAAGCACAATAGTTTGCCTAATGGTTAATGGTTGAGGATCATAAAATCTAGGCTGTCGCATAATATAGAGCACTGTTAACTGATAATACCTGAGTATACCCGTTATCATTCAAGGAGCAAAATTCAACAAGACCTGATGTGAGTATATTTTAGGCAGTGGGCTGAAGGTTTAACGGTTTCCATCAAAACTTTCTAATCGATTGTTAAATATTGTATTTAATCCATGTCGCTAGAGGATGAGCAGAGCTAATCGCTCGAAAGAAAGTCAGTGGTCACGTTAATGACTGAATAAAGCGCTGTAACTGGCAATGGCTATATAGCATGAAAAGTTTGTTGAAAACTAACGCTTATTGTTATTAATTATGCGACAATTTGGCTTCTATTTTTTTAGGAAGTATTTATGGCCGACTCTATTTTAAAAAATAAATCGAACGATCCGAAACAAGGGGTTTATTTTATTGGTACGACACCCCCTAAAAAGGACACTGACATTGCATTAGTGGCGGGCATTGCAGACAAACTACTGCATCGTTTAGATGAAATAGATTACGATGGTTTGATTGTTTATGATATTCAAGATGAAACATCACGTATTGATAAACCGCGTCCTTTCCCTTTTAAATTTACTCATGATGCACGTTTATATTCCAAACTTTTACATGATAAAAGTGCGAAGCCGGTGATCACTTATAAAAGTGTGTCGCAACGTGACCGTGCTGACTTCTCGACATGGCTAAGTGACGCATGGCATCAATACTCAATACGCGATATTGTTTTAGTGGGCAGTCCCTCGGCGGAAGGTGAGATTAAATTATCATTAAATGATGCTTATAAAGTACTGCAAGAGCACGATTTAGATTTCCATTTAGGTGGTGTGACCATTGCTGAGCGCCATGTGAGTAAAGGTAATGAACATTTACGTCTCAAAAATAAGGTACAGCAAGGTTGTGATTTTTTCATCTCACAAGCGGTGTATAACGCCCAAGCAACTATCGATCTGTTAACGCGTTACGCATCACAATGTAAAGCGGAGGGGGTCAAACCGAAGCGTATTGTATTAACCTTTTCACCCTGTGGCAGCGCTAAAACGTTAGAGTTTATTGAATGGTTAGGTATCTCGGTGCCCGAGGCCACTAAGTTACGTATTTTAGAATCTGACGACCCATTAAGAGAGTCTTTACTTATCAACCGCAATAATTTTGAGCAAATTATACAGGCATGTTTACCGTTAAATATACCACTTGGATTAAATATAGAGAGTTTAACGAATCGTAAAAAAGAAATTGATGCTGCTATTTTATTATTCAAATTACTCAAAGCAACATTAGATCTTAAATTAGCGGAATCATTGTTATAAAATGTTATAAAATGCTATAAAATGTTAATTGGAGTTGATAAATTAATCGATTTAATCTATCAACTCATCCATTATTGATTAACCACGAGGCTATGCGCTTAGTGAGGTAAGGTAAACGTCACCAATCTGTGTTGTTATAAAATATTTCTATAGAATAACTCTCTTTCAATTTTATGCTTGATATTTCGGCGCAATTTTATTTGTTGACTTTGCATTTTGAAATATCGATGAAGAGAGAATCAATAGGTGTCTCAGGTGTGCTATTTTTAAGCATTAAATTGCTATTATGTGATGAATAATAAGGTTTTATTCATTCTTCTCGCTATTATTTCTTTTTCTTTTAATCAGGATGACTTCTTTTAATGAGTTTAAGCCACGAAGAACAAACCGAATTAACACGTATTGCCGTTAAAGCAGGGCAACTTTTACATCAACATGGTGCAGAAAGTCGCTTGGTGGAACAAACGACGCAACGTATTGGGATGGCACTTGGGGCACAAAGCATCGAACTTTCAGTTAGCTCCGATGCCATTGTTATTACCACTTTATTTTCTGACCATTGTGTAACAACTACCCGGCGTTGTTATGATCGAGGCATCAATATGCAGATGGTCTGTGATGTACTACGCATCTGTATCATGCTCGAAAAAAGCCTATTAGATGCAACACAAGTTAAAGATCGCTTAATGCGTTTAACGCCTTACAAATATAACCGCTGGGCGGTGGTGTTTATGATAGGCCTTTCCTGTGCGAGTTTTAGTCACTTTTTTGGTGGCGATTGGCCTGTGTATTTTATGACTTTTTTTGCATCGGCAGGTGCAATGATCATACGCCAAGAGATGGCACATCGACACCATAACCCCTTCGTTAATTTTGCACTGGCCGCCTTTGTCGCGACCTCAATTGCCAGTATCGGTATTATTTTTGAATTTGGTGACAAACCACAAATAGCACTGGCCGCTTCAGTGCTATTACTGGTCCCCGGTTTCCCACTTATTAATGCCGTCTCTGATATGTTAAAGGGACACATTAGTATGGGCATTGCACGTTGGTCTTTTGCAACCTTATTAAGTATTAGTGTCGCAATCGGGATTGTGGCCTCGCTGTCATTAACCAATGTATCGGGATGGTTATAATCATGGAATTGATTAAATTAATAATAATTGATGCGATGTTTGCTGCTGTGCCTGCGGTGGGTTTTGCGATGGTCTTTAATGTACCTAAAAAAATGCTAATCTACTGCGCGGTGGGAGGGGCATTTGCGCACTCTTTGCGTTATTTATTAATGCACTTTGGTATGGACATTGAGTGGGCGACGTTAGTGGCATCAAGTTCAATGGGATTTTTAGGGCTGTATTGGTCACGTAAACACTTAATACCTAGACCTGTTTTTACTGTCGCATCGGTTATTCCCATGATACCAGGGAGTTTTGCCTTTAAGACTATTATTGCGTTAGTTGAAATTAATAGTACTGGCTATTCTGTTGAAATAATGAAAATAGCATCTGAAAATGGATTGAAAACCTTATTTATATTAGGCGCATTAAGTTTTGGTTTGTCATTGCCATCCATACTTATTTACCGTGGCAGACCCATCGTATAACTATTACATTTGTTGAGATTAAGCATGTTGGGCATTTCTGTTAAGATGACGTAAATTACGCCTGAAAACCTCATTAGATTAAGTGTATTAAGTTTTGCTCTGTCATTGCCATCATCATAGCCATTTCATCATAGTCAGTAATACTCATTTACCGTGGCAAAGCAATCGTATAAACTGCGCCCAATTAATATGAGGAATAAACCATGTCAGATAAATTTTTCTTTAAAGGGAAAAAAGAGAAGAAACCAAAACATTCAAGTTACGGTTTTAATACTAAACGTGCGCTAAAATCCGGCACAGAAGAATCCCCATTTACGCTACTGGTGCCAACAGAAGCGAGAAAAGTAGATGTTGAAGCAAGCTTAAAAGAGCATGGCTTATTTGCTAATATCGAAGTGAATGACAGCAAACAAGAAAATATTATGGAATTAGAAGGTTTTTTAAATAAACCTAAAACAATGACATTTGAAAAAACACCAAAACGTAATGATCCGTGTTCCTGTGGCAGTCATAAAAAATATAAAAAGTGTTGTGGTTAAATAAAAAAACCGTTTATGAATAAACGGTTTTTTGTTGTTAGATCATGCTGTATTAATCACTGATATGGCATCAAGCAGTAAATAAAAGCCATCTACCATCATTATCAGAGACAATAAATAGTCTACTTACCCTTTCATTCTTATCCTTGCTCTAGCAATCGACGTAAATCAATTAAGGCGGCATTTGCACGTGATACATAGTTCGCCATGACCAGCGAGTGATTAGCCAATAAACCAAAACCGCTACCATTTAGTATCATAGGTGACCAAACTGTATCCTGTGTTGATTCTAAATCACGAATAATCTGTTTCAAACTTATTTGTGCATTTTTCTTCTCAAGTACATCTGCGAAATCAATCTCTGCGGCTTTTAAAAAATGTAATATCGCCCAGGTCGCACCGCGACTTTCATAAAATACATCATCAATTTTCCACCAGGATGTTTTCTGTATTATTTTTTTAGCGGTTGAGGTTGATTTTTTTGCCGTAGGATCGCCTGCTAAAGTGGTATCAAATCGTTCATGTCCCACACTGGCACTGAGCCGATGTGAAATAGAGCCAAGGCGTTTTTCAACTTCGCGTAACCATGATCCTAAATTATCCGCGCGTGTATAAAATTGCGCTTCAGTATTTGTGGGTGAAAGTAACCGTGTGCGGTAGCGTTTTAATGCAACAATAGCATCCTCATATTCATTTTCAGCACTGGGTAGTTGCCAGCTTGTATGGGCAATATTGAGTTTGCTTTGCGCTATCTCTAAATCTTTATCACCCGTTGATTGTGATTGTGAACGACTAAAATCTAAGCGCATTGCCAGTGCTAAGTCACGAATTTGCTCTAATGCTCCATATTCAAAGGCAGGCATATCATCCATAAAAATACCAGGAGGGGTCATGTCATTGCTAATAAAGCCACCTTGTTTATTAAGTAACCACTCGGTAACATGGATCAGTGTTGATACGGTGGTGTAGCCGGGAACCATTTGCTGATTATTGGCTTTAGCCTCTGCCATTGTTTTTGCTCGTACATCGTAAGTTTCTGGCATCCAACTCCACCAGATAGCAATGATCCAAAAAATAAAGACTGTAATAGACAGAGCAGTAATAATTGATTTTTTTCCTAACATAATACTTTTCCATTTTTTAATAACCGATCATCTATTAATAATACCAATGCTCAAAATTTTATGCATCATTTAAACTATTTATTTGATAATCTTGCCGTAAATCAAGTTAACAATGCAAGGAAGAGTATGAAAATATCAATGATAGTTGCCATGGCCAATGATCGTGTTATAGGCTTAAATAATAAAATGCCTTGGCATCTACCAGCAGATTTACAGTTTTTTAAGCGGGTGACATTGGGTAAACCTGTGATCATGGGACGTAAAACCTATCAATCGATTGGTCGCCCATTACCAGGGCGTAAAAATATCGTATTAACGCGTGATAAAGCATTAGTCATCGAAGGTGTTGACTGTGTGCAAACTCTCGAGCAAGCGATGACCTTAGTGGGAGATGCTGATGAGTTGATGATCATTGGCGGTGCAACTATTTATGAACAGTTTATAGGGCAAGCAGATCGTTTATATTTAACTTTTATTGATCTGCAAACCGCAGGTGATACCTACTTCCCCGATTATCAACATGCGGCTCAGTGGTTAGAAATTGAAATAGAAGCTCACGTGAAAGATGCTAAAAATGCTTATAATTATCAGTTTGTTACATTAGATCGTGTCATAAAATAGCACGCTTACTCCACTTCGAGTGCTGAACAACGTATTATTAGGCTATTGTTTATTTACTGGGCAAGAGAAGGAGAATATTTTTTTATCTTGCCAGCGTATCATGGTCAAACTGTTACCCCAGACACAACCCGTGTCTAATGCATACAAGCCTTTTTGATTCACTTTCCCTAACAGTGCAGCCCAATGTCCAAATAGGATAGGGCTACTTTTATCTAAGCTTTTTATCTCAAACCAAGGTTTCATGATAGTTTTATCGGTTTGCTGTGGAGAAAGTTTATTTTTAAATTCTAATGCGCCATCTAAGAAGCAATAACGCATACGCGTAAAGGCATTGATGATAAATCGGGTACGCTCATTACCTGTTAATGTATCTGACCAACTATTTGGTTGTGCCCCATACATATTTTTTAGCACTGTCTTAAAGTTTTTCCCTTGAAGTTGTTGCTCAACTTCAATCGCTAAGCTCTCTGCTTGTTTGATGGTCCATTGTGGTGAGATGCCTGCATGTACCATGACAAAATCAAATTCAGGGTGGCGTAATAATAAGGGTTGCATGCGTAACCAGTGCAATAATTCATCACAATCTAAGGCACTTAATAATGGTGCTAATTTATCATTTTTTTTAGGGTGATGAATACCTTGCCAAGTCGCGAGTAAATGCAGATCGTGGTTACCAAGAATCACTTTTGCATGATCACCTAGGCTTTTTACAAAGCGCAGGGTTTGCAGTGATTTTGGACCACGCGCAACTAAATCACCGGTTATCCATAGTTCATCTTGATGTTTATCAAAGTTAGCAAGTCCCAGTAACTGCTGCAATTCATCACAGCATCCTTGAATATCGCCAACAATGTAAGTTGCCATTAATCTTGTTGTGCCTGTTGCTCTTTACGATCATAAACGTAGTTCGCTAAACGCACATATTCTTCAACACTGACATTTTCAGCGCGTTTGGTGTGGTCTACTTGTAACGCTTTTAGCTCTTCAACATCAAGAATTTCACGCAAACCGTTACGAATTGTTTTACGTCGTTGATTAAAGGCCATTGAACAGACTTGATTCAATGTTTTCATGCTTTTAGCAAGAAAAGGAGGCACATTATAAGGTTCTAAACGCACAACAGCAGACTCAACTTTAGGGGCAGGAATAAAAGCGCTTGGTGGCACCTCCAACACAGGAATAACTTTACAGTAATATTGTGCCATGACCGTTAATCGCCCATATGCTTTACAGTTTGGACCTGCACAAAGACGGTTTACCACCTCTTTTTGTAACATGAAATGCATGTCTTTAATTTTGCTGGCAAATTCAAAAAGATGAAACATTAATGGGGTCGAAATATTGTAAGGCAGGTTACCAAAAACACGAAGTTGCCTTTCTTCACTGGCTAATTGTCCAAAATCAAACTGCATTGCATCTGCTTGGGTAATATTAAGTTTTTTACTGAGTGTCGGATGTTTAGCGAGGCGATCTGCAAGATCTCTATCTAATTCAATCACATTCAATATATCCACGCGGCTTGCAACAGGCTCTGTCAAGGCGCCTAATCCTGGCCCTATTTCGACAATGTTATCATCTGGTTGTGGTGCTATCGCTGCCACAATAGAGTCAATAATGTAATCATCATGGAGAAAGTTTTGCCCGAAACGTTTACGTGCGGTGTGACCTAAGTGTGTCTTATTATTCATAATTTGCTCTATTTTAATCTATTTTTCTGGCTAGTTGCCATGGTTATTGCTTCATTTACCGCGCACAGTAAGCTACCCGCATCCGCTTTCCCTGTGGCCGCTAAGTCGAGTGCGGTACCGTGATCTACGGAGGTGCGAATATAGGGAAGCCCTAAGGTAATATTAACGGCTTTACCAAAACCTTTGTATTTTAATACAGGTAATCCTTGATCATGATACATGGCTAATACGACATCTGCCTCTTTGAGATATTTCTCTTGAAAAAGGGTATCAGCAGGTAATGGGCCAATCAGATCAATTCCCTGCAAACGTAATTTTTGAAGTGTTGGTTCAATGGTCTCAATCTCTTCGTGACCCATATGACCCCCTTCACCCGCATGTGGATTTAAGCCACAGACATAAATACGTGGTTTTGGGATGGCATATTTTACTTGTAGTTCTTTATTTAAGATATGAATAATTGAGCTTAAGCGTGCTTCGGTAATCGCTGCTGAAATATCTTTAAGGGGCAAGTGCGTTGTCACCAGTGCCACACGTAACCCAGTTGTTGCTAACATCATTACCACTAAGTCAGTATTTGACTGCTCAGCAAAGAACTCCGTATGTCCACTAAAAGCAATGCCAGCATCATTGATGATGCCTTTATGCACCGGTGCGGTCACCACGGCTGAAAACTCGCCTGATAAACACCCTTGATTCGCAAAGCGTAATGTATCAAGTACATACTGTGCATTCTTTTTATCAAGTTGACCTGCCTGCGAGGGTGTTTTGAGTGGCATATGTGCAATAATTAACTGTCCGATAGCACAAGGATTAACGGTCTTTTTGTTATCGTAATCAATGAGCTTAATCGCTAAGTTCAAGCGTTTGATGCGTGCCGCTACTAAACCTTTATCGGCACAAATAATAAGCGCGATAGACCATTTTTGTTGGGCTAAGGTAAGAATAATATCGACACCAATACCACTGGGTTCACCTGCTGTGATAATAATAGGGTTAACCGTGCTGAGTAGACTCATGTTATTTTTCATCCATGGCATAATCTGGATTATTAATTTGAATATAAGCTTCTTGGCGAATTTCATTCATCCAAGCATACAGTTCAGCAGGAAAACGTTGTTTAAACAGTATGCCGTAGGCTTTCTGTTTAGTGGCACTTTCGGTGGTATCTGATTTGCGTTTATCGGTGACTTGTAAAATATGCCAACCGTGTGCGCTATGGAATGGTGCACTGATTTCCCCAATGGGCATTGAAAGCGCAAGATCTCTAAAAGTTGGGACATACATGGTTGGATCCGCCCAGCCTAACTCACCCCCTTTAATTGCTGAGCCGGGATCTTGAGAGTGTTCTTTTGCTAATTGAGCAAATGTTTTGTGGCCATCTAAAATCTCTTGACGATATTGTTGTAATAATGATTGTGCTTTTTTGTCACTTAAAATAATATTTGCTTTAATTAAGATATGACGTGCATTAACCTCAATGGTGGTGACATTTTCAGAGCCTTTTTTATCTAAGACTTTAATGATATGAAAGCCAATATCACTTTGAAAGGGGCCAATTAAGTCACCTTTTTTAGTTTTTTGATCGTCAAAAGAGTTGCTAAATACGCTTGGGATTTCATCTATTGTGCGCCATCCCCAATCGCCACCGTCAAGTGCTTTTGGTCCTTGTGAATATTCTATGGCTAATGTTTTTATATCGGCACCGTGAGTAATTTCATCTGCGAGTTGCTGTGCTTTATTGCGCAGCAATACTTGCTCTTCTTGCGGTGCACTTTTCGATATTTTAAGCATGATATGTGCAAAATGAAATTCTGTATTTTTTTCGCCTTGTTCATTAAGACGCTTGACCATTTGTTCTACTTCTTGCTCGGAAATATTAATGCGACGACGAATTTGTACTTGACGAATTTCATTGATGGTTAACTCTTCACGGACCATATCGACATAGGAAGCGTAACTATCACCTTGATTGATTATTTGTTCTTTTTTCTGTTGCAGGGTTAAAGCATTTTTGCTGGCAATTTGTTGCAATGCTTGATTCAGTTGTACATCACTGATACGTAGCCCCATACGATCGGCAACTTGCACCTGTAAACGGTTGGTAATTAATTTATCAAGGATCTGTTTTTGTAACTCGTTATTAGCGGGCAAGCTTTGACCACTTTCTTTATAGCGGCTTACCAAGTCTTTTTGCATGCGCGTAATATCACTACTCAAGATCACTTCTTGATTGACAACGGCTTCAATTTTATCTAATTGCTCATTTTGTGCAGAGACCATTGCCATTGGCAATACCAACGTTGCACAAATAAAAGGTAAGAATATTTTTTTCAGTAATTTCATTTTTTGTCCGTTATTGTAAATAGAAAGGGCTACCATAATCAAAAATTCCTTGATCACCAGCACTAAATCCGACGCCACCAAGCCCTATTAGTTCAATGTTTAATTGCAAACTTTGCTCTGTTTCACTGCGCTCGTTGATATCATCTAAGTCACCATAATAAGCCAACATATGTTGATCATAAGTTAAGCCAATTGCCCAGCAACAGGATTGGTACTGAATACCAACAATACTTTCAAAGGGTTGATTGTATTCAAGATCATGGTAATAGCTTGCAAATGCACTCCATTGGTTATTGATAGACCAGCTCATTTTACTGCCCAATTGATTGACAATTTCATCCTCATCAATGGAAAGTTCACTGTCTTCTGAGAAGGCCAGATAGCGGAAACTTATTTGTGCGAAGGTATTATACAACCAACGCTTTTCCAAGGTCGCATTCGCCCGTTTCATCAGGTTATTATCTGAATCCCAATTAAGTCCAGTATGGAAAAAATAGTCATTATTGAAGTTCATATCAAATTCACCAATGATGGATGAGCGGCTCGCGGCAGCATCACTTTCATCATCATCATCATTATAACTATCACTAGGAAGGTGTACTTTTGAAGCTTCAATATAATAATTTTGTCCGATAGCAATACGCAATCTCTCTTTACCGTGACTGTTTAAAAAGCTGCTCGACACACCGATGGTAATTTGGTTGGCATCTGCAATTCGGTCAAAACCAGAGTAACGGTTATCACGGAAAAGACCATAATAATCTTGCTGTAAACTGGTTGTATCATAGGTGCCAATTGCCGATTGATCTTGATAAGGTACATACAAATATTGTATTTGAGGCACTAATGTTTGACGGTACTGCGCCGAGCCCAATGAAAATTTACGTTCAAAGTTGACCCCTGAATTAATCTTAAATGAGGGCAGGTAACGTGATGTACTTTTCTCTAAATCATCATACCAGTCCTTTTCCCCATTATCGGGTAAGGATTGCTGATATAAGCTAAGCATATATTTTAACTCGGTATTGATAAAGATAGCATTATAATAAAGTGGTAATGATAGCTTGGGTTCGATATGGATACGTGTACCGCTATAAACGTTATCATCACTGTGGTCAAACTTGGTGATTTCTGAATACAGATCTAATTGTAAACTTTTCCAATTAAGTGGCTTATAGGCACTAAATGAAAGTTTAGGTAATACTTTGTGGGGGGTGGCATCATCATCATCATCGCCGCTTAACACTTGAAAAGAGCGAACTTCAAGCTCACTGTTCCAGGTTTCTTGGCGGTAACTTAATTTAGCCGTTTGTAAAAGCTGATTATCACTGCGGTTACCATAGGGCGTGTCAAGGTCACTAAAATAATGCTCATCACTTACCCTGCTATATTCTGCGTTAAAGGTCCAGTTTTGCGCAAAATCAATATGATGATCCCAGTGTAAGAGATAGCGTTCCTCATTACGAATTCGATCATCACCAAGGTACTCTGCTTGCAGGCTACCTTGGCCTATAGCAAACAGGTAACGATACTCCCCGGCTATTTTTGTACCGCGGTTTTGCATATAGTCAGAGGTGATAGTGGCATCCATATTGGCAGTAATATTGATATAAAGTGATTGGCTAAAACTGAAACCATTGGTATCGGAATATTTAAATGTAGGGAAAAGTAAACCCGTTTTACGTTTGTCTGATAGGGGATAGGTGATATAGGGTAAGTAAAATACCGGTACATCTTTGATCCGCAATATCGCGTTATATGCACTACCGACATCTTCAGCATTATTAATATAAAGTGTGCTGGCATCTAGCGACCAGGTCGTATCATTGGGTGGGCAGGCGGTATAGGTTGATGTATTTAACTCATAAAGATCTGCACCATTATTATAAATGCGCTCTGCACTGCCTCGACCACCTTGACCATGAAATTGATAATCTGCTTGTAGCAAGGTACTTTCTTGGGTACTCAGGTAAGCTTCGATGGTATCTGAATAAAGTGTTACATCACCATTAACAAAACTGACATTGCCTTCTGCTAACGCTTTATCCTGAGCAATTAAATAGGTCATTTTATCTGCAGAAAGGTGTTTTTCTCCCTGTTTCAGATGAACCTCATCTTGATAAATAAACTGGCTGTTTGAACCTGTCATTGAGAGCGCATCAATATTCACTGGAATCTCTTCCATCGGACGTGTTTCTGTCGAAATAACCTGCGCGGGGACATTGATATAACATTGGCGAAAAAACGCATCACGATTGCGTGCTGAATTTTTTTGTGGTTTATTTAACGACACGAAATTGTTAATGATATTAGTCTTGTTATTCTCGTTTTCAGTCTGCTCAGAAATAGTTTGCTGTGCAAAGCTATTTGTTAATGGCGACAACAATAATAGTAAGGAAATTTTTTTAAACATTAAGCACTCACAAAAATTGCTTAGGAAAGAGAAGGCACTAAGCAGAAATAATTAAGAGTATCAGCAAACAATGCAGTGCTCCAATATTTGCGGGTGGTTTTTAATTAAATTTTCCAATTTAAGTTAAAAAATTGGCAAATTGCCCGATAGTTGGTCAAAATAGCCTAAATAACTTATTTTAAATTAAAAGGTCGAAAGATTTATGCGGATTTGGGGAAAAATACTCGGTGGGTTCTTTGGTTTCATGTTTGGCAATATTTTTGGAATGTTGTTCGGAATTTGGTTAGGACATCGTTTTGATCGTGCAAGTGCTTACAACTTTAATGTGCAAAATGGTTTGTTTGGTAATAGTACAACCAGCCAACAAAAACAAAAGCTCTTTTTTGATGCTACTTTTTCAGTCATGGGTCATGTTGCTAAAGTAAAAGGGAAAATAACTCAAACTGATATCCAAGTCGCCAATGCTTATATGGATCAAATGCGTTTACAGGGTGAGGCACGTTCGCAAGCACAACGTGCTTTTGCTGTTGGCAAAGAAGCTGGTTTTCCACTTGAAGAAACACTCACTGAATTTGCGAATATGGTCCGTGGGGATCGTAATGTATTACAAATGTTTTTAGGCATTCAAGTGCAAGTTGCGTTTTCCGATGGCATGATCGATGATAAAGAGAAAATGGTGCTTTATACTATCGCAGAGCACCTTGGTTTCTCTCGTTTTGAATTAGATCGTTTATTACAAATGATAGAAGGTCAGCAGCATTTCCACCAAGGGCAACAGCAACAGCAGCAACAAGCGAGCAGTGATGATGCCTATAAAATATTAGGTGTTGATGAAAGTGCAACCGATAAAGAGGTCAAGCGTGCCTACCGTAAATTAATGAGCCAGAATCACCCTGACAAGCTTGCTTCAAAAGGTTTGCCAGAGGAAATGATGAATCTTGCTAAAGAAAAAGCGCAAGATATTCAAAAGGCCTATGAAACACTGCGTAAAACACGTGGTTTTAAATAATAACAATACTGGTCAGCGAGCGTATGTTTTAACGCTGTTAAGTGCCTTACTCTTAGCACACTTTTTAGCACAATCTAGAATTTTGTGTATAACCTAGAGGTCTAAATAATGATATTATCACTGTTACGGCGCTATAGCCTTAAGTTAACCTTTGCTTTGACATTGTTAATTGGTTTACAGTTACCGCATTTTTTAACGCAATATGAAATACGTGTTGATGCTCATTACCTAGAGTCACAAGCACAATTAAAACATTACCAACAATTAGCCGATCTGCTTTTTTCTGGTGATCTTAATGCGTTGGTTGAGAAACATAAAAACAGTGATATTGCACTTTTTAAAGCAGAAACTACGATTATCTCCACACTTATCAGCCGAAGTGCATTTTTGAAAAAACAAAAAATGGCACTTCAAGGCTCTTTTTATCAGCGATTTTCTTTTTTAATGAGTCAAATTAACCAGCCAATATTTATTGAAACAAAAAATAACTATAAAGCAAATATTGTTCTTAATCAGCAAGCCATTGTGGTGGGCTTAAGTCTGGCTGTGGTGATAACCCTGTTATTGGACATTTTATTTATTTTATTAGCCTTATTTTTTAAAAAAAGGGTCATAGGTTGGTAACAAAAACAATTAATTAGTCTGTTTTGCATTTATCGCTTTAAATCTGCGCCTACTTCTTTATGATAACTGCTTTATTTTAGACTTTTAATTGGAGCTTTATTCATGTCTACCTTTGCCCTTGCTTTTGGTACCGCTACTAAAAACCGCGATCAAAAAATAATCGAAGCCTTTTTCCCAAATCCATTATTAAATCCAAGTGATGATCTTGTTGCCGTTATTGGTGCGCTTGTGGGTTATCAAGGTGGAAACGCAACTATCGAAATAAGCACTGAAATTGCAGAGCAGTTGAGTGCTGCCTTTAATGGTGCGGATGAAACAGCTAATGCTGATTTTGCAAGTGCAGCGACGCAATCCAAGCAACCCTTGCTATTAACCATTTTAGCCTGTGATGAGGCGCCACTGACCGTTGCCGAAGGATATCTAAAATTACAACTTATCTCACATCGTTTAGTTAAACCACACGGTGTAGTGCTGGATGGTATTTTTGGTGTGTTACATAACATTGCATGGACCAATCAAGGTCCTATCGATTTACCTGAACTTGCTGACCGTCAAATTGAAGCACGTTTAAAAGGTCAAACAATCAATGTTGATTGTGTTGATAAATTTCCTAAAATGGTCGATTACATTGTCCCTTCTGGTGTTCGCATCGCCGATACTGCACGGGTACGTTTAGGGGCTCACGTAGGTGAAGGCACGACAGTGATGCATGAAGGTTTCATTAACTTTAATGCGGGTACCACTGGGGTGAGTATGGTCGAAGGGCGTATTTCAGCAGGTGTGATGGTTGGTGAAGGCTCTGATATTGGTGGCGGTGCTTCTATTATGGGGACCCTCAGTGGTGGCGGTAAAATGATCATTAAAATAGGTGAAAATAGTCTGTTAGGTGCAAATGCAGGTTTAGGCATTCCATTGGGCAACCGTTGTACTATCGAGTCTGGTTTATATGTGACCGCGGGTTCAAAAGTTAAAATGTTGGACAATCAAGGTAATGAAGCTGGTTTTGTAAAAGCGCGTGAACTTGCCAATAAAGATGATCTTTTATTCCGTCGTAACTCATTAACGGGGCAAATTGAATGTCTTGCTAACAAGAGCGCAGTTGAATTAAATAACATGCTGCACTCTAACTAAAAGTAAATATCTAAATATTTTCTATACGGGGTCACGTTGTTCAATGTGACCTTTTTTGTTTTTATCCCAGCGTATCGTACCCACCAGCATAAATAGCGGTGGCTCGAATAAACTATTTTAACACTGATTATTTTTCAAATATAACAACTGCTTACATAAGTCTCACGCGTTAAATTCGTTGTTTGTTTGTGCGCAATATTCGATAATAGACTGACTGCGGTTAGTACTAATGTCACTTGTCTAACACATTGATCTTTACAATTTTATTCAACCGTTGACTGTCAATGTTTATGATAGATTGCCGTTTAAAAAACAACCTGGCTTACTCAAAAAATGCCAATGATGAGCTTAATTAAAGGCGCAATTATTGTGTAGATATTCCTGTTTTAACCCGCCGGAATGATCAGGTTAGTGGCTATTATTGGTTTAATAGCCACTAATAAATGACATTCAGTCATTTATTTATCAGACTCTTCTTTAGAAAATACTTTGTCTTTACTCTCTTGAGGCATGTGTTTGTATAAATATATTCCACTTAATACGGTAAACAATAGAGTGATTCCCAGTAAACCAAATACTTTAAAGTTGACCCAAATCTCTTGTGATAAATTAAATGCAACATAGACATTGGCCACTGCTAACACGGCAAAAAAGGTAGCCCAAGCAAGGTTAAGATTATTCCAAATGTTATCGGGTAGTGCCATTTCTTTGCCTAACATCTGTTTAATCGCCGGCTTTTTAAAGATGAATTGTGTCACTAATAAACCAATCGAAAAAATGCTATAAATAAAGGTTACTTTCCATTTAATAAAAGCATCATCATGTAAGGCAAGTGTTAAGGAACCAAAAATTAATATCATTGCTAGGGTGATAATTTGCATCTTTTCTGCTTTTTTGCCATTTTTGAAATAACTGTAAATAAAAGAGAGGGTCATTGCGACCATTAAAGCACCTGTTGCGGCATAGATATCCACCATTTTATAAACGATAAAAAAGATAACTAGGGGGATAAATTCTAATAGTTGTTTCATGTTTTTCTCTTCTGTGTTTCGCTACAAAATAACGTGATAGCAATAATATTTATGTATCTAAATGGGTACAACGTGGGTGAGATGCCACATTAACATATTATGTCTGAAAGTACCCAGAATGTCATGGTGATAGCAAAGGTATTAATGAAGTGATCGAGTATTGCGCAGCAAAAATTAGTACTAACAAGGCATGAGTTGCAGGAGGTAGTTGTTCTTACTTCAAAACTCATAACGCCATAAAAGAATTTTA
>JBAHZV010000055.1:0-35497 GCA_037132845.1 Psychromonas sp. | reverse complement strand
TTGAGATAAGGAGCTTTTATGTATGATGTAAGACCCTTGATCAAAATTGATTCAAACCGCTTTATGGATCGCTTTCGGATTTTTATCCGTAGTCGTCATTATGCGTTTAAAACTGAAAAAACGTATTGTTATTGGGTACTTTATTACATTCGTTTTCATAAACTCAAACACCCGAATTTAATGGGGGTTGCAGAAATAGAATCTTTCTTAGAATACCTTTCTGTTACCTGTAATGTAGCGGCGAATACACAAAAAACAGCATTAAATTCATTGGTTTTTTTATATCGAGAGTTTATGAAAACAGATGTTAGTGGCCTTACTTTTCGTTATGCCACTAAACCTCGCCAACTGCCTACGGTATTTACACACCATGAAGCAATTGCAGTGATTAACGAAATTTCTGAGTCACAAAAACTGTGCACACAACTCATGTACGGGTGTGGTTTACGTATATCAGAGACAACTCGATTACGAATCAAAGATGTGGATTTTTCAATGGGGTGCATTTTAGTACATGCGTCTAAAGGTGATAAATCACGGAGAACGCTATTACCAAAAATGTTACTAAAAGTACTAAAGTATCAAGTTAAGTTTAGTTTGTTAATCCATGAAAAAGATCTGTCTCAGGGCTTTGGCAGTGTTTATTTACCTGGGGCACTCGCAAGAAAATATAAAAATGCAGAATTTGAGCCCGCTTGGCAATATCTCTTTCCTGCTCATACTTTATCTATTGACCCACGTAGCAATATCACCAGACGCCATCATATTTCCGAACAGTCGGTACAACGAAAAGTGAAACAAGCAATTAAAAAATTAAATATCATGAAAAAAGCAAGCTGTCATACTTTTCGACATAGCTTTGCCACTCGTTTATTAGAAAAAGGAACTGATTTACGTAATATTCAAGAATTACTGGGTCACAGTGATATTGCAACAACACAAATTTATTTACATGTTGTTGGATTGCACGAGCGAGGTATTACTAGCCCTATTGATATTTAATTATTTATATCTGCATTTAAAAAGCACGCAAGTTGCTCATTGCGATGAGCGCAATTAAGGTTTTCAATTTTTTCAACGGCTAATGCGTTGCCTTGATCAATAAAGATAAAATCAGAAGCAACCGCCAAGGCATCACTAATATGGTGAGTGACCATTAATACCGTTACATTTTCTAATCGAGCCAATGATTTAACACGTTTTAACATCGCCACGCGTAAGACGGGATCAAGTGCGGAGAAAGGTTCATCAAGCAATAAAATGGGTTTATTCTGTACAAAACAACGTGCTAACGCAACACGCTGTTTTTGCCCGCCGGAAAGTTGGCTGGGTAAGCGTGTTAATAAATCGTCTACTTCCACTTGCTGAGCGATACTTTGTAGGCGTTTTTTTTGCTTTGCATCCAATTTTAATCCCGGGTGTAATCCTAATGCAATATTGTCATAAGCACACAGATGAGTGAATAAATTATTGTCTTGAAATAATATTGCCAGCGGTCGTTGATGTGGTGCAAGCCTCAATATTGAAGATTCATTAATGCTTATATCGCCCTGTGTGGGTGCAATAAAACCTGCCAATAAATTTAATAAGGTGCTTTTCCCTGCTCCACTGGGCCCTAAAATTGCCACAATACTGCCCTGATCGACTTGTAAATCAAAATGGAAGGCTTGTTGTTGATAATGGTAATTAACATGGGAAAATTTAATCATGATGGTCTCTTATTTCTTGAAGCTCTTTTTCTTGAATCGTTTTGTCTTGGAATAGTTTTTCGATGACAACAAAAACACCCACACTTAATATTAAGAGAAGCAAGGCGACCACGGCTGCTGATTGCATTTGATAGCTACCTAAAAGCTGGTAAAGATATAAGGGTAAAGTATTAAATCGATGGCTGCCGAATAGAGCGATTGCACTTAAATCACCAATGGAAAGTACAAAGCTTAAACACACGGATTGTAATATTGGCTGTTTTAAGGCTTTCCATTCAATATGATAAAAACGGTGCCATGAGCTGATACCTAAACTTGCACATAACCGTTCATATTTTTGTGCGTTATATAACAGAGGCAAAGCCAAACTTTTAAGCACAAAAGGTAATGCCATTAACGCATTAACAGCAATCACAATATACATCGCGAGTGAAGACAAATTACCCACTTCACGTAATAATAAAAATAATCCGGTACTGATCACCAGTCCCGGTGTGACTAATATTATCGTTGCTAACATTTCAATTTTATCTGCACGACCATTCAACCCTAACAATCGCCATTGGCGACTGGCGAGTAAGATAAAAAACGCACAAAAAACAGCAATAAGCGCAGCACAACTGGCAATCAATACTGAATTTTTAAATGCCAGCCAAAATTTAATATCACTTAATACCGTGAAAAGCTGTTCATTAACGCCTGAAATAACAACCATTAACAACGGTGGAAGCACTAATAAGCAGACCAGTGTAATGCAACTAATATCCCAACATTTTGAGAAAAAGGAATCATGGCAAAAAGTATTTTGAGTGCCATGATAATTGGCACTCAATGCGCTGGGAGGTGATATTTTTTGGATGAATATCGCTAAAGTTGCACATAAACAGATTTGCCACAGCGCCAATAAAGCCCCTGTTTGTAAATCAAAATCAAATTTAATGGCTTGGTAAATAGCCAACTCAATGGTGGTTGATTTAGGGCCTCCGCCTAATGCCATAACCGTTGCAAAGCTGGTGAAACAGAGCATAAAAATAAGCCCAGCTATATGGGGCAATTGTGCTAAAAGATGAGGCCACTCCACAAAGCGAAATTTATTCCAATGTTTTAAACCTAAGTGACTGGCTAATTGATGTTGTTTATCAGGAATTGCGTGCAAAGCTTGTAAAAACAAGCGACAGGCAAAAGGCAGGTTAAAAAAAACATGCGCTAATAAAATGCCATTTAAACCAAAAATAGAAAAAGGCAATTCACTATCAAATAACGCGAAAACAGAGGCGAACAAACCACTATTACCATAAATTGCCAACAGACCAAAAATAGCCACCAGCACGGGTAATACTAAAGTGGTTGCAAAGAGTTTTAATAAGAATGTTTTGCCCCAAAACTCACGACGAAAAAGAGCATGACTAATGGGAATCGCGACTAAGACACTTAATAACGTAGATAAAAATGCTTGGTAAAAACTAAACTGAGTGATGTAACGATAATAGGGATCAGACCAGATAGCCGTGATATCTAAGTTGGGTGCATGCATTAATAACGCACTCACAGCCATCAGCACAAAAATAAAAATGCTGATAGACAGTATTAACCCAGGGATCTGAACCCTTTTAAATTGTTTCATGAGCAAACTTAGTTAAGCATTCGCAATTAATCAGTTAATGCAACGAGCCATTCTTTTGTCCATGCTTTACGATTTCCAGCCACTTTTTCACTGCTAAATGAAAGTGATTTTACTGGTGTGATTAATTGTTCAAACTCACTTGGCAAGGCGCTATCGATCACTGGATACATCCAATTACCCGTTGCAATTTCAGACTGGAAGCCTTCGCTTACCATAAAGTTCATAAACTCAATGGCTAATTTTTTATGTTTACTGTGTTTAACAATGGCCGCAACTTCTGTTTGTGTGTAATGCCCTTCACTGAAACTGGCCGCCCTATATTGGTTTTTGTCCTCAGCAATAAGATGATAAGCAGGAGATGTCGTATATGAAAGTACCATATCCGCTTCACCCTCTAAGAACATGTTATACGCTTCCGACCAACCTTTGGTGACGGTGACGGTTTTTTTAGCGAGAGCTGCCCATGCATTATGTACTTGTTCGCCATATACAGACTTCATCCATAACAGTAAACCAAGCCCCGGTGTCGAAGTACGTGGATCTTGATAAATAATTTTAAGATCATCACGTTGCTCTACTAATTCTTTTAAGCTCTTGGGCGGATTTTTTAATTTTTCGCTGTTATAAATAAATGCAAAATATCCATAATCAAAGGGTACAAATGTTTTGTCTGTCCATTTATTGCTTAAATTAAGCATACTTAAATCAATATTATGTTCACTCAATAAACCTGTTTGTTGTGCCGTCGTCATTAAGCTGTCATCCAAGCCTAAAATAATATCAGCAGGGCTATTTTTGCCTTCTAAACGTAAACGGTTAAGGACTGATACGCCATCGTCTAAAGCGATAAATTCAAGATCACATGCACACGTTTTTTCAAAGGTAGCTTCAATTTTAGGACCGGGGCCCCAATCTGACGCAAAGGAACTGTAGGTGTAAACCGTTAACGTCTCTTTTTCAGCCGACGTCGCCAGCACCGGCATGGCAAAGAGTGTCACAAAACTTGTTAGTATTATTAGTTTATTTTTCATTGCGTTATCCGTTTCTAGTTATTTTAAACTGTTATCAAACAATAACAGAACGAGCACTTATTTTATGTAAATTTAAAATTAATATAAGGTGCTAAATTTTGTTGATATGGTTTTGCTAAGCTTGGTAATTGTGCAATTAATGGCGCATCAATTTTTTGTTTTAAGTAGTGCAAGTTTTGCTCATAGCAGGGCATTTCTGTCACCAGTTGATTAGCGACCCACCCCACCACTTGTAAACCATCCTTTAGGATTGCCTGATAGGTCAGTAGCGCATGATTTAAACAACCTAATTTCATGCCCACCACTAAAATCACCGCGAGGTTTTGCTCGCTCACCCATTGCGAAAGTAACTGTTGATGATTAATAGGAAGATGCCAACCACCCGCACCTTCAACAATTAACACATCCGCTTGCAAGTCTTGCAGTTTCTGTAGACCAACGCTAACACAATTGAGATCAATCGGCTTATTTTCAATAACCGCAGCAAGGTGTGGCGCTATAGGCTCTTTAAATGCAATAGGGTTTATCAATTCATAGTGAACATTAATGCTACTGTATTTTTGTAAAATCAACGCATCTTCATTACGCAAACCAAGTGCGCTTGTAGCGCAACCGGCTGCGATAGGTTTGTAAGCAAGCGTGCTTAACCCTTGTAAGGAAGCCGCTTGTAACAGCGCAGCAGATACTAACGTTTTACCAACATCGGTATCGGTGCCAGTAACAAAATAGGTTTTAGTCATTTAGTGATCTCGATATAACAGACTTGATAGGTCAGTTTTAATAAGCCCTTTTCATTTTGATAGGGCAAATAACCCGCTTCCAATTGCTGGATCAGCTTTCTACCAGAGAGGGCTACATTTTTATGTAAATGCACATGGTTTGCACCGATGCCTTTTAATGCGCGCATGACTTCAATGACATTCTGATAATGTAATGTGCGTGTTTCGGTGCTCACGACGACTTGACTAAAACCAAGCAAACTTAATATGCTTTCAATACGGGTTAGGTCTAAAAACTCATTGGTATGGCGATTATCATCGACGCTTTTCCACGCTTGCGTTAATTCATTAAGCGTGCCATTTAGTAGCGTTGAAATATACGCTTGTCCGCCCGTTTTTAAACTGTGTTTTATCTGTGTTAAGCACGATGCCAAGTCATCACTCCACTGCACCACTAAATTAGAATAGATAACATCCACACTATTTTTGCTAAAGGGTAAGGCATCAATATCCCCCTGTTGCACACTGGCATTATTAATATTGCGTTTTTTAACCTGAGCGAGCATTGCATCTGATAAATCAAAACAAGTGAGTTTGCCATGGCGATATTGAGTCGCTAATTTTTCACTAAAGTAACCTGTACCACAACCTAAATCGATAATCTCGATGGGTGATGGCTTATCTAACAGGCGCATATTATTTAATAATTGTGCACCGATATCTCGCTGTAATTGTGCAAACTGGTCGTAATGTGACGCGGCTTTTGAAAAAGAGTCGGCCACCGCTTGTTTGTTGAAACTTTGTTTATCGACAATTTGCTTATCAGCAATTTGGTCATCAACAATTTGGTCATCAACAATTTGGTTATCGACAATTTGGTTATCGACAATTTGTTTATCAATAAAGGGCAACATTAATGTTCGCTTAAAATAGTTGAAATAGCATTGATCAGGTTTTTAATATCCTGCTTTTCATGATGAGTTGATAAAGTAATACGCAGTCTGGCGGTATTCTTTGGCACCGTCGGAGGACGAATTGCCGTTACCCAAAAACCGCGATCTTTTAATTGCGCAGCGATGTGTAACGCTTTTTTACTGTCACCAATAATAAGTGGTTGAATGGCGGTTTGTGAAGCACCGAGCTCAATACCCTGTAAGGCAGCAAGGCGCCTAAATTCTGCGATCAATGCCAATAATTTATCACGTCGCCAGTGCTGATGTTCAGCCATCTGTGCAGCACAGCTAATGCTATAAGCCATGGCTGGAGGCAAGCCTGTTGTGTAAATATAAGGTTTACTAAAATTAGTTAAGTAATCAATAAATGACTGACTGCCTGCAACCAATGCCCCGCCAACGCCAAGCGCTTTGCCAAACGTCGCCATATAAATTTGTAATTGCTTATTTTCAAAACCCGCTTCGACCACGCTACCCTTACCGTTATCACCCAGTACACCTAAGCCATGTGCATCATCTATCATCAACCAACTATTATGTTGCTTGCTTTGCTTTATTAACCCCGCAATAGGCGCGCTATCACCGTCCATACTAAAGACCCCTTCACTGATGATAAGGCTATTGGGGTTTTGCTGTTTAGTTAACAGTGCATCAAGGTGATTTATATCGTTATGTTTAAAACGCAGCATTTTAGTAGAAGATAAACTGCCGGCTTCCATTAACGAAGCGTGGTTGAGTTTGTCTTGTAATAATAGAGAATGCTTATCAAGTAACAATTTAATAATGGCTTGGTTAGCGGAGTAACCAGAGCTAAAGAGCGCGACTGCCTCTATACCTAACCAAGATTTTAATTGTTCGCAGAGCGCTGCATGGGCGTTGTTATACCCAGTCACCAAAAAAGATCCACCGCTGCCAACGCCATAAAGCTGCGCACCTTTTTGCCATGCTTTAATAAGCTCAGGTGAGCCTGCTAGGCCAAGATAGTCGTTACTGGAGAAATTAATATAAGACTTTCCAGCAATTTCGATGATGCGACCTTGCTTGCCTTGAGTTATCTGCATGTGACGATATAAACCATCGTCTTTGCGCTGTTGTAACTGTGCCTCTATAAAATCAAAGGCCACGGTTATAACTTCGCCGTCGCATCATAAAACAGTTCATCTTTTTCAGCATGACGAATAATCGCAGCATCTATATTTTGTTCTGATTCATAGGGCGAGAAGTTAACCGCTTCTTTATTGATACCCAATTTTTTAAATAATTTCATATCGGAACTTTCATCAGGGTTATCAGTGGTTAATAATTTACAACCGTAGAAGATAGAGTTTGCGCCCGCCATAAAACATAATGCTTGAGTTTGCTCAGACATCGCATCACGTCCTGCCGATAAACGCACATGAGATTTTGGCATCATGATGCGTGCTATTGCGATGGTTTTAATAAAGATAAAATCATCAAGGTCGTCAACACTGTCCAGCGGTGTGCCTTGCACTTTTACTAATTTATTAATGGGTACACTTTCTGGTTGCTGAGGCATATTCGCCAGTTGTACTAATAAACCAGCGCGATCTTTACCTTGCTCACCTAAACCAACAATGCCGCCACTGCATACTTTCATGCCTGCACTGCGTACATTGCTAAGGGTATCTAAGCGGTCTTGATAAGTACGTGTAGTAATGATTTTTCCGTAGAATTCTGGTGAGGTATCGAGGTTATGGTTGTAATAATCAAGACCAGCGGCTGCCAGTTGCGACGCTTGCTCTGTATCTAACATACCCAACGTCATACATGACTCTAAGCCTAATGATTTAACCTCTTTGATCATCTCCACCAAATAAGGCATATGACGCTTTTTAGGATTTTTCCAAGCGGCCCCCATACAAAAACGGGTAGAGCCTGTCGCTTTCGCATCTTGCGCGGCTTTTATTACCTTTTGTACTTCCATCAAGGTTTCTTTTTCAAGACCAGTATCATAACGGGCACTTTGCGGGCAATATTTACAATCTTCAGGACAAGCACCGGTTTTAATAGACAGCAAGGTACTGACTTGTACTTGGTTTTTGGGGAAGTTTGCACGATGAACCGTCTGAGCATCAAAAACAAGATCCATAAAAGGTAAAGCAAACAGTGCCTCAACTTCGTTAACTGTCCAATTTTGACGTACCTTCGTATCACTCATCTTTGTTCTCACTTTATATTGCACATAAAAATAGTTTCCACATTTTAAAGTTCATGGGTAGACTGTCAACTTTTCTACGTCTTTTTCTTTACATCTGTTTAAATATTGAGCGATTATGAACATAGATCACCGTTTTGATAAAAATAACCTTTGGCATCCCTACACGTCAATGATCAAACCACTGCCCTGTTATGGCGTACAATCGGCACAACAATGTCTGTTAACACTGGAAGATGGCACACAGCTTATTGATGGCATGTCATCTTGGTGGGCATGTTTATTTGGTTATAATGTTGCAGAGCTCAATCAAGCGGCGAAAGATCAACTCGATAAAATGGCCCATGTCATGTTTGGTGGATTAACTCATCAACCCGCGATTGATTTGGGTAAAAAATTAGTAGAGATCACCCCAAATACTTTAGAAAAAGTATTTTTATGTGACTCTGGCAGTGTTGCGGTGGAAGTTGCACTGAAAATGGCATTGCAATATTGGCATGCCAAAGGTACACCAAGAAGTCAATTTTTAAGCCTTCGTAATGGCTATCATGGGGATACCTTTGGGGCAATGAGTGTGACCGATCCAGAAGGCGCAATGCATGAGTTGTATCATCACTTTTTGCCACAGCAGCTCTTTGCACCACAACCTAAAATAGCGTTTGATCAACCTTGGGATAAGTCTGACTTACATATCATCACCGAGATGGTCGAGGCTAATAAAAGCAATATTGCCGCCATTATTTTAGAGCCTATTGTACAAGGTACGGGTGGCATGCACTTTTATCATCCCGAATATTTAAAGGGGCTACGCGCCCTGTGTGATAAACATCAATTACTCTTAATCGCCGATGAAATTGCCACCGGTTTTGGTCGCACGGGTAAACTGTTTGCCTGCGAGCACGCTGCCATTAGCCCTGATATCATGTGTATCGGTAAAGCCATTACCGGCGGTTACATGAGTTTGGCAGCCACCCTGACTACCGAGCATGTCGCCCGAACTATTTGTGAAGGTAAAGCAGGTGTCTTTATGCACGGTCCGACATTTATGGCAAACCCACTGGCTTGCGCGGTAGCGAATGCCAATATCGATAAACTACTTGGCTTTGATTGGCAAAAAACCGTGTTAACCATTGAAGCGCAATTAAAGCAATGGCTCGCCCCTTGTAAAAACTTAGCGAAAGTAAAAGCGGTGCGCGTATTAGGTGCGATTGGTGTGGTGGAATTAACGCATGACGTTGATCTGGCGAGTGTTCAAAAACAGTTTGTTGATTTAGGGGTATGGATCCGTCCCTTTGGTAAGCTTATTTATATTATGCCTGCTTATATTATCGAACCTACACAGCTTAAAAAACTTTGTGATGCTATTTATCAAGTGGCATCTAATTATCAAAATGCCTAACGCTAACCTCTTTTTTTAGAGCATCATATGCAACCATTGAGTTCACTCTTTATGTCACCTAAAGATTATGTCACCTAAAAATTAGGTCACCTAAAAACAATGCCACCTAAAAACAATGCCACCTAAAAAAACAGCGATGCAGGCGTCGATAAACTTTAATTCTATTAAACACACTTAAAAAATCAGGATTATCAAATCAGAGACTTGTATCTCGCCACCGCCAAGGTAAGATATGCCTCTATTAAATTTTTTACAAAAACAGTGCAAACTGTGATCATGGAGCATTAATTCAGATGTCAAAAACAGCAATTGTTGAAATATTCAACGCCAAATTCCCAGTTGGCGAGACGGTCACCGTGAACGGTTGGATCCGTACTCGACGTGACTCAAAAGCAGGGATCTCTTTTTTAGCAATTTATGACGGTTCATGTTTTGATCCAATTCAAGCTGTAGTGCCTTCAGATTTAGAAAATTATGCTTCAGATGTACTCAATTTAACAGCCGGTTGTTCTGTTACCGTGACCGGAACACTCGTTGAGAGCCCTGGCAAAGGTCAAAGCTTTGAAATTCAAGCAAGTGATGTAAAAGTGTTGGGTTTTGTACAAGATCCCGATACCTACCCAATGTCGGCAAAACGCCACAGCATCGAATATTTACGCGAGCATGCACACCTTCGCCCACGCACCAATATTATTGGTGCAGTAACACGAGTGCGTAACTGTTTATCACATGCCATCCATAACTTCTTCTATGAGCAAGGTTTTAACTGGATAAGTACGCCGATTATCACGGGCTCTGATTGTGAAGGTGCTGGAGAAATGTTCCGCGTGAGTACCCTTGATTTGGAAAATGTACCAAAAACAGCGGATGGAAAAGTAGATTACAAACAAGACTTCTTTGGCAAAGAAACCTTTATGACCGTATCTGGTCAGTTAAACGCAGAAACCTATGCCTGTGCATTAAGCAATGTGTACACCTTTGGCCCCACCTTCCGCGCAGAAAACTCACATACGACTCGCCACCTAGCTGAATTTTGGATGGTTGAGCCAGAGATCGCTTTTGCAGATCTAGCGGATGTGGCACAACTTGCCGAAGACTTACTTAAATACGTCTTCAACGCGGTATTAACTGAGCGCGCAGATGACATGGCATTCTTTGCACAACGCGTTGATAAAGAAGCCGTTACACGTTTAGAAAAAATGGTTAACTCTGACTTTGTGCGTATGGATTACACTGAAGCGATTGAAATTTTACAAAACTGTGGTAAAAAATTCGAATACAAAGTGGAATGGGGTGTCGATTTACAATCTGAACATGAACGTTACCTTGCCGAAGTACATGTTGGTGCGCCAATTATTCTACAAAATTACCCGAAAGACATTAAAGCGTTCTACATGAAACTTAATGCCGATGGCAAAACCGTGGCAGCAATGGATGTTTTAGCACCGGGTATTGGTGAAATTATCGGTGGCAGTCAACGTGAAGAGAACCTTGAAGCATTAGATAATCGTCTGACAGAAATGAACCTTAATATCGATGATTACAGTTGGTACCGCGATTTACGCAAATACGGCACCGTACCTCATGCAGGTTTTGGTTTAGGTTTTGAACGTTTAGTCTCGTATGTCACCGGTGTACAAAACATTCGTGACGTTATCGCTTTCCCACGCGCCCCTGGCAGTGCTGATTTTTAAACGATAATATTAACTCATAAAAAATGAAGCAATAAAAAAAGCCAATTTTAAATTGGCTTTTTTGTGCCCAGCACTCCAGCACTCCAATGTTAAAATTAAAACATAAAAAAACCAGATACAAGTATCTGGTTTTTACTGTCTAAGTAAGAGTAATACCAAAGGAATTAATTAAGTGATCAATGATTGCGAAGGATAAATTAACGGTAACAAGGCGTGAGTTGCAGGAGATAGTTATTCTCACTTCAACACTCACAACGCAGTTAAGGTTGATTTAAACGAGCGAGGGTGATCACCTTTTTAGTTCCTTTGGTATAAGTTAAGATTCATTATACATCTCTAAACTTGCTATCTCTTCTTTTTGCTCTTGTATTTTTTTAGCATCTTCACTGCGTAAACTGGCAAGATATTCAAAATAACCTTTATCAACATCACCAGTGACGTATATGCCATCAAACACTGAACATTCAAAACCATCAATAGCGGGGTTTTGTTTATGCACGGCATCTTTTAGATCTTGTAGATCTTGGTAGATTAATTTATCACTACCAATACAATCACTGATTTGCTCATCGGTGCGATTATATGCAATCAGTTCATCAACCGTTGGCATATCAATACCATAAACATTTGGATAACAGACCTGAGGAGCGGCTGATGCAAAATAAACATTTTTCGCGCCCGCATCACGTACCATTTCAACAATCTGTTCAGAGGTCGTGCCACGCACAATGGAGTCATCCACTAACAACACCGATTTACCTTTGAACTCTGCGGTAATAGGGTTTAATTTACGACGTACAGATTTACGACGTTGTGTTTGCCCCGGCATAATAAAGGTACGACCAATATAGCGATTTTTAACAAAACCTTGACGATAAGGAAGCCCCAATTCAACGGAAATTTCCAGTGCGATATCATTGGATGTTTCAGGAATAGGAATAACCGCATCAATTTTGATATCCGCCCATTCACGTTTTATTTTTGCGCCTAACTTACGGCCCATTTCAAGTCTTGCTTCATAAACAGACACCCCACTCAGTGTTGAATCAGGGCGAGCAAGGTAAACATATTCAAAAATACAGGGGTGTAAGCTGGTTTTTTTAGCACACTGTTGACTGAAGAACTGACGATCTTCTGTAATATAAATCGCTTCACCAGGTTCAACATCACGCACCACTTGAAAGCCAATGGTATCAAGACCAACACTTTCAGAAGCAACGATATATTCCATATCACCTTCTTCGGTTTTACGAGAGCCCAGTACTAACGGACGAATACCGTCAGGATCACGAAAAGCAACCATTCCATGACCAATAATAAGAGAAACGACAGCATAGGCACCTTTCACTTTATCATGCACGCCAGCAACCGCGGTAAAGATATCTTCTGGCGCTAATACATCATGAGTGACTTTATCAAGCTCAGCGGCAAAAATATTCAATAAGACTTCTGAGTCTGATGTGGTATTGATATGACGACGCGACTTAGCAACGGTTTTGCGTAACTCCGTTGCATTGGTTAAATTACCGTTATGTGCCAGCGCCATCCCCCAAGGAGAGTTCACGTAAAAAGGTTGTGCCTCAGCTGCACTTGAACTACCTGCCGTTGGGTATCGTACATGGCCGATGCCAATATCACCTTTTAAGCGTTGCATATGTTTTGATTCAAACACATCTTTCACTAATCCATTCGCTTTACGCTGTTTAAAATTATCATTAGAAATAGTAATAATTCCAGCTGCATCTTGCCCGCGATGTTGCAGTACGGTTAATGCATCATAAATGCTTTGATTAACAGGTGTTGCTCCAACAATGCCAACGATTCCACACATAAATTCACGCCTTTATTTAATAATTAATATTTTTCACTTACAGAGTAAGCGGTTGATGGTGCTTATACAATTTTTAGGTAGATAGATTTTGTAAAAAGCTCGAAGAGTTCTCCAAATGAGCAAAAAACCATTCGATAATGATACCAAATTCTGGAATGAGCGTTGATTCTTTCCACCAATGCGCTTCATGAAAGCTGGTAAAAGAATCAATAAAAAAGAGCAAAGCACTGATGATCAACACACCACGGATGGCACCAAAAAGCACCCCGAGAAGACGGTCTGTGCCAGACAATCCTGTGACCGCCACTAAACGGTTAACAATATAGTTGACCAGCGCACCAAGTAATAATACCGAGATAAATAAGATGGCAATGGCAATTGAATTACGTACCAGTTGATCGTTGAGTTGGGTAAGGTAGGAGGCCACTTCTGGATAAAAATTACTGGCAACAAAAAATGCGACAAACCAGGTAACAAGGGAGATAGCTTCTTTAGTAAAGCCACGGATAAGACTAATCAACGCGGAGAATGCAATGATGCCTAAAATCGTTAAATCAAACCAACTCATTATTGCCCTTAAAATATGAACTTTTTAAACGATAGCGATTCTATCAGAAAAAATTTAAAGCGGTAACAATTTAAGGATTAACCGCATCAAAATGTTGCAATTTTCCCGTTAATTTTGTCAAGCGTTTCAACCTAGGCAATTGTTTTTCAAGTTTTTCTCTAGAGATATCTGGACCAACAAAAAGACGTGTTAATTGCCCATCAATCACTTCTATCGGTACCGTATGCGCTTGAAATCCTGCTTTGTGCAAAGTCTTTAATAACGAATTAATATTGGCTGCATTTTGAAATGCGCCTAATTGAATAGTCCACGCTTTTTCTGCGACCATTTGTTTATTTTTTTCTAACAGGGTGTCAGTCACACTTTTTTCTGCAACGGCATTTTTTGCAACGACACTTTCTGCAATCACACTTTCTGCAACAACAGCACGGTCTTTTTCAATGGTAACGGTTTGTGGCATTTCTTCTATGTGCCACTTTTCTTCGACAATGGTTTGCTCAGCGTCTACCTGTAATGTTTGTTGTTGAACACTCTCATCTTGCTTCGATTTTATATCAAGCTTTAATGAATGCACTTTTAATTTTGGATGAATCGGTGTGGCAATGAATTCATCTTCATAAGCCTTTTTTTTACCATCAATAATGGAAGGTAAAAAAATAACCACCGAGGCCACTAGAATACTGATACCAACCAATCTATTTTGAAAATGAGAAGCCACTGTTTACCCTTGTAAAAATGTTAAAAAATCTGAAATGGTATAAAATGAACCGAACACCACAATAATATCAGATTTATTTGCTATTGATATCACTGCCTTATGTGCGTCCTTTATATTATCGAAACAATCTACCTTAGCACGCGCACCATCACTCGCTTGATAGTGACGAAGTAATGTTTGCTGTGATGCACTTCGATAACAATTTAGAGGCACTAAAAAATAATGGTCGATATTAACGTTAATTGCAGCGAAAGTCCCGCTTAAATCTTTATCTTCCAACATGCCGACAATGGCAAAAACCTTAGTACTTGGTTTACGTAAAGCCGTTAACTGTGTTGCTAAATAGGCCGCCGACTGAGGGTTGTGCGCAACATCTAAGTAGGTATCAATTTGTCCAATGTCACTGATTTTTTGTAAACGCCCTGCAAGTTGTGCCTCACCAATGGCGCTTTTTAATAATTTTTCTGGCAAATTTAATTGTAAGGCTTCAATCACCGCGAGTGCCGTTGAGGCATTTTGCAGTGGCATCAAGGTCAATGGCAATCCAATAATGCTTTGCTGTCCTGACCAAGACCAACTATCACCGACAACACTTGCACTAAAATCTTTACCGGCATAACGAATATCGGCCTTAATGTTAGCCGCGTGTTGTTGCAACGATTGTGGGGCATCAAGCTCACCACAAATAACGGGTTTTAAAGCACGAAACACCCCTGCTTTCTCAAAACCTATTTTTTCTCTATCATCACCTAACCAATCAACATGGTCAATCGCAATAGTGGTCACCACACTGACATCGGACTCCACAACATTGGTTGCGTCTAAACGCCCACCGAGGCCGACTTCCAGTAAAATGAAATCACATTGTTGTTTTTTCAAAATGTGCAAACAGCCCAGTGTCACATACTCAAAATAGCTGAGTGAGGTTTCCCCGCGTAGGGATTCAATATGTGCAAAAGCCTCACAGTGCAATTGCTCGGGCATCTCTTTTTTATTAATACGCAGGCGCTCTGTATAGCGCAGAATATGAGGTGAGCTGTATACGCCCACTTTGTAACCCGCTTGCACTAAAATCTCTTCTAAAAAAGCACAGGTCGTTCCTTTTCCATTGGTACCTGCAACGGTGACAACTTTGCCATCAAAATGAATAACGTCAAGATCTTTAGCTACTTTTCCAATACGTGTTAACCCTAATTCAATTTCTTTTGGGTGCAATTTTTCAAGGTAACTTAACCATTCATTTAAATTTTTTTTGTTCATATTGTCCATCTAGCACTATTCTTTGAGCTTATTATTGCAAAAAATGCTTGCAGCACTAACCATTGTAAAAACGACTCTTCTAAAAACTACCCTTCGAGAAATAAGGGCCCCACCGCAGGTCTTGGTAACGCAAACTGCTCAGGGTAATCCACTTCAACCAAATATAAACCACCCGGTTTTGCCGTGGCGGCCGCTTTAGCCCGGTTTTTAAGTAATAATAATGCGCCTAACCAGTCAATGGCTTGATTGCCACGACCCACTTCAATCAAACTACCGGCAATATTACGCACCATATGATGTAAAAAAGCATTCGCTTTGATATCAATGATAATGAAATTGCCACGACGTTTGATATTGAGGTATTCAATGGTGCGCACCGGACTATTGGCTTGGCAATGTAGTGCTCGGAAGGAGGTAAAATCTTGCTCGCCAATGATATATTGTCCCGCTTGATGCATTAACGCCGCATCCAAAGCATGATGGTAATGGCTAAGGCCTGATTTTAAAATGCCCGGCCTAAAAGGACCATTAAAGATAATATAGCGGTATCGCCTTGCTGTCGCGCTAAAACGAGCATGAAAAGAGTCATCAACTGGTTTTACCCAACGCACTGCAATATCATCAGGCAGATTAGCATTCACACCCAATGTCCAGGCAACATTTTTGCGCGAAGCGCTGGTGTCAAAATGAACCACTTGGCCGGTGCCATGCACGCCAGCATCGGTGCGCCCCGCACAATTAACCGTTACTGGATGATTAGCAATAAGAGAGAGCGCCTCTTCCAGTTTTTGCTGCACCGAAATAACCTCTTTTTGACGCTGCCAACCAAAATAATTCGCACCATCATACTCAATACCCAATGCAACGCGCATCACTGTTCGCCTAAAATGTCAAAAAATGAAGTATACCGCTTTTATAACGCCATTCAACCTCCATGCTCACTTTCCAAGAAATGATCGATCATTTCTTGATTAACTAATATCACACCTGTTTCTGAGACTTCATAGAATTTTTCATCTTTTTCCTTATCAAAGCCTATTTTGAAGTTATCTGGAATAATGCAATCTTCCATGACTAATACATTATGTAACTGGCAATAACGACCAATGCTCACATTGGGCAAAATGACACAGTGATGTATATAGCTATGCCTTTCAACAGTGACACAGGTAGACAATAATGACGTTCTAATCTTCGCACCTGAAACAATACAAGCAGCAGAGATAATGCTATCTACTGCCTCTCCTCGACAGTCATCTTGATCAAAAATAAATTTAGCACTAGGAAGTTGTGCCTGAAAGGAATAGATTGGCCAATGTTTATCATAAAGGTTGAGCTCCGGTTCAACTTTAACCAAATCTAGGTTCGCATAAAAATATTGATCCACCGTACCAACATCTTTCCAGTAGGCCTGCACATCAGCACAACCTTCATCGTCAAAAATATAAGCACGTACCGATTGGCTCTGGATAGCCTTGGGAATAATGTTAAAACCAAAGTCATGCTCTGAAGATGAAAGATCAGCATCTTGTGTTAATAGTTTATCTAAAACATCAAAATTAAAAATATAAACGCCCATCGACACCAGTGATTTACCGGGTTGATTGGGCATTTCAGGTGGATCACTCGGTTTTTCAACAAACGCTTGGACACGCATATCACTGTCAATATTAAGGACACCAAATGCGCTAGCCGTCTTACAATCAACTGGAATCGATGCGATGGAGATATCGGCATTGTTTTTTGCATGTTGACGAAGCATACGGCTGTAATCCATTTTATAGATATGATCACCACCCAGTATTAATACATATTTGCAGTACTGTTTGCGTAATGCTTTTAAGTTTTGATAAACCGCATCAGCCGTACCACGGTACCAAAGATCATCACTAATCTGTTGCTGTGCGGGGACGATATTGACATATTCGCCCAGCTCCCAAGGCATATGACCCCAAGCTTTTTGAATATGACCGAGTAACTCAGAAGATTTGTACTGTGTTAATACATCAATGCGCCGTATTCCTGAATTCATACAGTTGGAGAGCGTAAAATCAATAATTTTATATTTCCCGCCAAAAGGCAAACCTGGTTTTGCGCGTTCTTCCGTTAATTGTTTTAAGCGCCGTCCTTTACCCCCCGCTAATATAAGTGCAATGGTATCACGTGTTAACAATCCGATGTGTTGATGAGACATATTCAATCCCCCTATCGTTGAAGAAGTAAAATTCAGCAAGTGCTCGGCTCAAGAGCCCCTATGCCGAAAGCGGAATACATAAGATATAAAGATATAAATTGAAGCTTTAAAATCAATATTGATTAAATATCTGTATTTAATCAATATTGACAGATAATCATAAGATACAACGTAAGCTTAAATGACGCACGACACTATATTATTGTTACAAAAAAAAGACTCAACAGAATAGATGAATAAATAGTACCCTCAATTGACGTTTATTTAGCATGGCAAGATCAATATAAATAGAATATAAACGAAACTTTTATCCCAAGTAGCGACTAGATCACAATATATTACTAATTGGGTAGCTTATTAATATTTAAGTGCTTTTTTGAAATGTATCGACTCAATTTTAGATCCGAGTATTATTCTCTTCTAATTGATTCAACACTTTATTTCTGGCAAATATTTGAGGTAAAAAGGAAGAAAAAGAGCAATAGCAACGTTATCCCGCAGCATAAAGGCAAACGAATAAGTACAATAGAATAATCAATTGTTTAGCATTAAAAAGCAACCATGTTATGACCTTCAATGGGCGGGAAAACATGAGCAATGATATAACGACGAGTTCAGTCCAGTAATGCTTTACCCTGTCTGGCATGGAGAATAGGCGCCACTTTTAATAGTTCAATATTTTCATTATCAATTATCTGTAAGGCAGAATGAATACAACGATTATTATTAGCAATGATACTGATATCATGACCATGATTTTGGTAAACAAAAAACACTTTTAAGATACCATGCTCTAATTTCCAGATCCCCTCGCATTGCTGTTCATCAAAAAGGCTACGAATAGTTAATTGATTATTGTCGTGAAAATTAAACTCTAAAGAGATATTGTTAACTGACGTCACTAACCAAGCATGGGCAATCACTTCTGATTTAGTCAGTTTACGTTTTTCTAATTCCCATAAAATATATTCACCTTCGGTAATAATAAATGCTCGATACTCCTCATTTATTAAACCATCGGATAATATTTCTTGGTGTTGTTGCTTCTCATAGGTAAAGAAGATGACTTTGCGATCTAATTCGCTTAACAATGAGTATATGTGCATATAATTTCTCAATACAAATTAACATATATAAAATTAGATCAATTAAGACGGAAACAAAAAGAAGGATGTTTAAAACTTTGAGTAGGGTCATAGAACAAACATTGTAATTTTTTTTTCTATGCGCTTGCTCACATGATATTTTTTAGATAAAAAGAGCGCCTATATTTAAATTAGTTGTTATGTCATTTAGACACTGTATTGAATTAAAAATATCTGCTATTTTCCCGCTTGAAATGATTAAAACTTTATTTTTTATATGTTAGCTACTCAGTATTTTATTGGGCTAAAAATTGATGATGACGCTTAAACAGAATATTGGGATTTACCCCCTACAACTCCATTGCCTTTAAGATGCATAGCCAATAAAAAAGGTAGCCTAAGCGACCTTTTTTATTATTAAGACAAAGTGACTAATCTTTCTTTTTTTTCAGCACACGTTTCTTAGTTTGTTCTTCAACCCACTTACCACCCGTTAAGAACTTATCAACCAACTTACCACCAACATACTTTGCAGTCCAACCCGTTGCTTTTTTATCGATTTCAGTCATCACATATTGTTCTTTATTTTTACGACTATAACGAACAATCGCGGGGTTACCAGCAGGATCTGTTTGTGGTGCATCCGCCAAATAGAAGAATTTTGGTGAAATACGTTCTTTAAAGTGTGCCAGTTCAGCCACTTTAGGCGCACGTGTTTCACGTGAGCGCGGGAAAGTACTGGCGGCTAAAAATATGCCCGACGCACCATCGCGAAGAATAAAGTAAGCATCACTCTGTTCACAGGTTAATTCTTCAAGATGAAGCGGATCTTCTTTTGGAGGAGCGACTTCACCATTGCGTAGGATTTTACGGGTATTTTTACACTCTTCTTTAGTACAACCCATGTATTTGCCAAAGCGACCATCTTTAAGCTGCATGTCACTGCCACATTTATCACACTCAACAACGGGACCGTCATAACCCTTTATCTTAAATTCACCATATTCTACAAGATGACCTTCACAGATAGGATTATTACCACAAACGTGTAGTTTACGTTTTTCGTCAATCAGGTAACTGTCCATTGCCATGTCACACTTAGGGCAACGTTTTTTCGCCATCAGCGCAGCCGTTTCAAGATCTTCATTACTGAGAATATCTTCAACCTCTTCGCCATCCACTAAATTAATGGTTGTTTTACACCGTTCTTTAGGGGGCAGCGCATAACCTGAACAGCCCAGAAAAACCCCTGTTGATGCAGTGCGGATACCCATTGGGCGATCACAAGTAGGACAGCAGACTTCTTTAATTTCAACGGGCTCATTAAGGCGCATACCACCTTCATCTTCTGGTAACTCAGCTTTCGCGAGCAGTGCAGTCAGCTCATTATAGAAACGATCCAGCTCTTCTTTCCAATCAGCTTTTCCTTCTGCAATAGCATCCAGATTGGCTTCCATCTCTGCCGTGAATGAGTAACTCATCAGTTTAACAAAGTTTTCAGTGAGTCTATCACTCACTATCTCACCCATTTTAACCGCGTAAAAACGGCGTTTCTCAACTTTCACATAACCTCTATCTTGAATAGTAGAGATAATGCTGGCATAGGTAGAGGGTCGACCAATACCCTGCTTTTCAAGTTCTTTAACCAAAGCCGCTTCAGTAAATCGCGCCGGTGGTTTAGTAAAGTGTTGTTTAGGATCAAGTGTTACAAGTTCGAGGATTTCACCAATGGCGAGATCCGGAAGTTGCACATCATCCACTTTACTTTTAGCGACCGGCTGTGCTTTTGTCCACCCCGCAAAACGCAGGGTACGACCTTTAGCGCGCAGTAGATAATTTTCCGCTTCAACAACCAAGGTAGTGGCATCATAAAGAGCAGGTAACATTTGACAAGCAAGAAATTGACGCCAAATAAGCTCATAAAGGCGCATAGCATCACGATCAACGCCATTTAAAAGCGCAGCCAATTGAGTAACATCAGAAGGGCGAATCGCTTCATGGGCTTCTTGAGCGCCAGATTTACTGCTGAAAACAACCGCTTCATCGGGCAGATAATTCGCACCAAACTCATCACTAATGTAATCACGCGCAGAAGCGACAGCATCTTTGCTCAAGTTCGTTGAGTCAGTACGCATATACGTAATATAACCGGCTTCATACAAACGCTGTGCGAGCATCATGGTTTTCTTAACACCAAAACTTAAACGTGTACTGGCAGCTTGTTGTAATGTTGAGGTAATAAAAGGTGCACTGGCTTTACTTTTAGTGGGTTTATCCTCACGCGAAAGTAGTTTAAATGTGGCATCTTTTAATACATTAACCGCTTTAGTGGTCTGTGCCTCGGTGGTTGGTTTAAAGCTATTACCATCCTCTTTGAAGACTTCTAAACATAATTCGTGACTGGCACTACTTTTAGTATCAGCATGTAAATCCCAATATTCATCAGGATTAAACGCTTTTATCAACCGTTCTCGTTCAACCAATAAACGCACCGCAACCGATTGCACGCGCCCTGCAGATAAACCACGCGCTACTTTTTTCCAAAGTAGTGGTGAGACCATAAAACCAACAACCCGGTCTAAAAAGCGACGTGTTTGCTGCGCTTTAACACTGTTTAAATTCAGTACAGTGGGATTTTTAAAGGCTTCTTGAATCGCACTTTCAGTAATTTCGTTAAACACCACACGTTGGAATTTACTTTCATCGCCACCGAGAATTTCTTTAAGGTGCCATGCAATCGCTTCCCCTTCTCTATCCAAATCCGATGCGAGGTAAATAATGGGTGCATCAATCGCTAATCGTTGTAGTTCACTAACAACTTTTTCTTTGCCCGGTAATATTTCGTAATGGGCTTTCCAATTATTATTCGGATCAATACCCATACGTGTTACCAGCGCTTCTTGTGCACGTTTTGCTTTTTCTTTCTCTTTTTTAGCCGGTGTCATGCCCGCAAGTGATGTTTTCTTCTTAGCATCTATCTTTTGCTTAGCACTGCCACTAGTAGGCAGATCACGAATATGCCCGACACTTGATTTAACAATAAAATCTTTACCAAGATATTTATTAATAGTTTTTGCTTTTGCAGGTGATTCCACAATAACAAGAGATTTGCTCATAATTCTTTTAACCCTAAAGTAGACCTAATTAATAGGCATGACGCTTATTTATACTTGATGCGCTGAATTTCCCTTTTATATAAGCCAAAGTGACAGGGAATAGCAACTTATTTTTTAAATAACTGTTTAAAATGCGATAAAAAAGCCAACAAAAGATAACCTTGCCTTTCAATTCGTTTACTTATTAAGCAACTTATTTAAAAAAACGGTTCATATTTAACTGCATTAATTTTAAGAGACTATTTTCTAATGCCAGTGAAGCGGCCTGCGTAAATTTTTCGCTTAGCTTTTTCCGTTGTGCATATTTTATGTGCACAATGTGACGATTCTCGAGCTGTTTCAGTAGATAATCATCACTGGTTGAAATGTGATCAATCAAGTTTAATTTAATCGCTTGCAAGCCATACCAATGCTCACCCGTTGCAACCTCTTCTATATTAATTACTGGGCGATGCTCACTGACAAAATGTTTAAATAAATCATGGGTTTCTTGTAGCTCTTGTTTAAATTTATCACGTCCCTGCTGGTCATTTTCACCAAACATAGTTAAGGTACGTTTATACTCGCCTGCGGTTAATTGCTCGAATTCAATATCGTGCTTTTTAAGTAATTTATTAAAGTTAGGAATTTGAGCAATGACCCCGATTGAACCCAAAATAGCAAAGGGGGCGGCGATAATTTTATCGGCAATACAAGCCATCATATAACCCCCACTGGCAGCCACTTTATCCACGGAGATAGTCAATGGAATTTTACTGTCTTTCAAACGTTGTAACTGCGAGGCGGCTAAACCATAACCATGCACCATACCACCACCACTTTCAAGACGTACAAACACTTCATCTTTTTCACTCGCAACAGAAATAATTGCGGTGATTTCTTCACGTAAAGAGGTTACTTCTTTGGCATCAATGCTGCCTTTAAAGTCGATCACATAAAGCTGTGTCAAGCAACTTGATTGATCGCCTTCTTTCGCCATTTTTTTGGCCAGCTTGTCTTTTTCTTTTTGTTGTTTTTTCTCTTTTTTATGGTGCTCTTTAAGTTGAGCGGGTGCGAGTAACTGCTCTTGAATTGCCTTTTTAGTTTCGTTTAACTGCTCTGAAATATCATTTAATTCAATTTCCCCTTTTTTACTTTTTTGTTTACTGGTTAATGTAATGATAACGATCAGCAATACTGCAACTGTGATCACAAAAGTAATCGCTTTGGCAAGAAATAAGCCATATTCAAATAAAAATTCCACCGTTTTATCCCTAATTATTATATTAATGTGGCGTATCATGACAAAAACTACGCTTCGGCACAAAAGAGTTTGAGTTTTTTAGCGAAAAAAAGTTACTATTTGCCTAATTTGAGCTCAGTGAGAAATATAATGAAAGAATATCAAGCAAAAGTAGACTGTTTAATAGGCAAAACGCTCTTAATTACCGGTGCAGGAGAGGGTATTGGTAGAACATTAGCCCTGCAATGTGCTCAGTTTGGTGCAACGGTTATTTTATTAGGAAAAACAGTCAAAAAACTGGAAGCTGTTTATGATGAAATTGAAAAAATAGGAAAACAGCAAGCTTCGATAGTACCTCTCGACCTCAATGGTGCCACCGAAACGAATTATGCAGACTTAGCAGACACGATTAAACGTGAATATGGCAAGTTAGATGCACTGGTACATAATGCCAGCCAGCTGGGTGTATTAGGTCCTTTTGCACAAATTCAGCAATCCACATGGGATGAAGTACTACAGACGAACGTAAGCGCACAATTTATGCTTAGCAAAGCGCTTATGCCCGTATTGCAACTCGCCAAACATGCATCCACTATTTTCACCACTTCCGGGGTGGGTAACAAAGGTCGTGCTTATTGGGGCATTTATAGTATTTCTAAGTTTGCCAGCGAAGGCATGATGCAAACATTAGCCGACGAATTTGAAAACAGCACCTTACGTTTTAATGCCATTAACCCTGGCCCAACACGTACCAGTATGCGCGCTAACGCGTTCCCTGCAGAAGACAGAGCGTTATTAAAAACCCCCGATGAGATTATGCCAATTTATCTTTATTTACTCAGTGATGACAGTATCAAAATCACCGGGCAACGATTCAACGCACAATAATGAATAGCAATCGTTATAAAAGGCTTATCAAACACGTCTAAAAAACAAAAACTCAGGTGCGCCTGAGTTTTGTATTTTGTTCAGGGAGAGCAGGAAGGAGAAGAGAGTGAAACGATGGTGATCACTTATATATCTTATCGCCCTTTTCTGGTCGTGTTCTTAATAATGTTAGCGACCACATATATTGACTACGATCTTCATCAATCAGTTTTTCTATCGCCTTATTCATTATTTGTGTATCTTTTAAAGGATCACCTGTGGGTATATCAGTCAAGGGTGCATGGAAAATGACGTCAAACTTTGCTGTTTCTTGGTTATATGAAGTATAAAAAGGGATCACCACGGCACGCCCTAGTTTTGCGAGTCGGCCAATAATCGGTAAGGTCGCTTTTTGAGTGCCATAAAAATCCGTGAATACACTGTCGTTTCGGCCATGATCTTCATCGGGAAGATAGTAAAAATGGGTATTATCACGCAGGCTTTTAATAATAGGTTTCAATCCCTCACTGCGATGATACAACGCCCCTTTCCCCATTGCATTACTAAAACGCGTTCGATAGCGACTGACAAACCAATCAAAAATAGGATTTTTATAGTCTTTAAACATGCTTGAAAGTGAATAACCACGCGCGTTAAGACCTGCTACACCACCAAAATCTAAACCATAACAATGTGGCCCTAGAAAAATAATAGTTTTTCCCTGTTTTTCGGCATCAATAATGTATTGTTCACCAATCATATTAGCGCGGCCAACAATGTGTTTCTGACTGCGAAAAAAGAGTTCTCCGAATGACAGAGAGATCTGCACCAGCGCTCTAATATTGTCTCGCATCAGCGTTTCTTTTTGTTGTTCGCTGTACTCAGGAAAGCATAAGCTAAGATTAATAAAAGCAATTCTTTTGCGTTTATTCAGGAATTTTTTTGTATAGATGAAATTTGCAACAGTGGCAGCAAAACGATCGCGCAGACCGATTGGGCAATAACTCAATAAAAACAACAAAAACAACAAGCACCATGTCCCCCAGTATTTGGGCAGAAAATGCGGTGCTTTGAGCGATGTATCAAATTTAGATTTGTACTGAGTCATTTTTAACCTTTTTACTCATGTTACCTTAACCAAGTGCGAGCTCATCAGTAAGCGATAAGGAGCCGACTAACACCCGCCGTAAAAGAGTTTAGTCTTTTAATGTTCACTTTCCGATTGCTGTAAAGTGGCACAATCAAGCTATGATACTAACCGAGCTTATACCCTGTAGGCAAGATAATCTGCGTCGTTATCAAATACTTTGATAACTAAATTAAGCTTCATGTTAAAAAAATTTATATTGTTAACGGGTGCTTGAAGTAGCATGGGAATTTAAAATAGAGAAAGGCAGTGGGTGGCAGACTCCCCAGCAAACCCTCGGCACTTGAATCACCTACTATGGCTGCTGCCTTCCGGCTCTGACCAGGTTAATAAGTTATCAATGCGAGGAACCAAGAAGCCTACCATTGTCACTGTTACCAAGCTATTGTAACGGCTTGATGGGGTGAATTATACGTATCTTAATGCTGATATCAACTGCTATTTTCTGTTTATAGAGTGAATGCTTAATTAACCAACAGTTCGTTATAAAAACAGCTTAATAGCGACCAATAATAAAACAATCGCAAAGGTTTTCTTTAATTTTTCAGGGGGTAATGTATGCGCAAGACTCACTCCAATTTTGGCAAAGACCGTACTACTTAAAATAATACCAAAGGTTGCTGGCAAATAAATATAACCCAGGCTGTATTCTGGTAGGTTAGGGTTATCCATCCCCATCATGATATAACCAATCGTTCCAGAGAGAGCCACCGGAAAACCAGAGACCGCAGCTGTGGCAATCGCTTGGGTAATATTGACACGGTATAACGTTAATATTGGTACTGTTACCATGCCACCAGCAATCCCAAATAGACCCGATATAAAACCAATAAAGGTCCCTATCAAACTTAACCCTGCTTTTTTAGGCAATATAAATGTCGCTTTCGGTTGCCATAAAAACCACATTTGTAACGCGACGATAAGACTATAGAGAGCAAAAATTCTCTGCAGTAACTCACCGGAGAAATCATCAGCGAAATAGGCGCCGATAAATGCACCGAATAATAAACCCAAGGTTAATTTGAACGCTAATGCCCAGTTAACGGCAAACTTTTTATGATGAATAAAAATAGCACTGAGGGAAGTGAATATAATAGTAGAGAGTGAAGTACCGACAGCAAGATGCGTTAATACCTCAGGGGGAAAGTTAAGGTAACTAAAAGTAAAAATCAAAGTGGGCACAATAATAATGCCCCCCCCTAAACCAAAAACACCAGCAATTAAACCTGCTATGGCTCCTAATACCAAATAAGCCATAAAAAGAAGCATTTAAATAATACCTTTTATTATCTTATCTGCTTTTAAACGCCGTAAACGCACTAATAATTTTTTTACTTTTTCAGGGTATTCACTGACATCTTGAATCTGTTGCACATCGGTTATTAACTTTGTATTAGTGAAAACCTGCGCATATTCTTTATCCAATAAGGGTTTTAATTGTTGCTTAGGATCATCAATAAGCAAACCATTCTCAACATCTAAACGCCATGCTCTTGGATTTAAATTGTGCCCTGTTAACAAAATAAAACGATTATCAACATATAACCCTTTGAGATGAAAGCTATTGCTATCATCAAACCAAAGATTTAATTGCAATTGTCCACTTTTTAGTCGTGCCTGATGTTTTTTAGCAAAACGTTTTAAATTCGTTTCATAAAGATAAGGCAAGCCACCAATGGTGCGAAAAGGCTGATCTTCAGGTATATAAAAATCATTAGCCGTTTTATCACCAACAACAATAGTGAGTTTAACGTCACGTTTTAACAATGCCGTTATATCGCGCTCAATGGCGGCAGGGAAATTAAAGTATGGGGTAAAAAGGACGACCTGTTGTTGCGCACTTTGCAGCAATTTTCGGATGCTATAATTAAGTTTATTCTTGCGTGTACCAAATCCACACAGCGGTGTCACGGCTAAGCAATCAGAAGAGCGCACCCCCTCATAACTAAAACGCGCTTGTTTTAAATTACGTGTTAGTTTTTTATGGGCACTTTTTAACTCGCGCATTGATTTAATGGTGGCACCGTTTAACCGCGCAACCGCACCACTCTCCAATATTTCTTTATGTAAAAAGGCAACCATTGAGTCAGCCAGTGGTGCATTTTTAATTAACCAATAACGGTCATAACGATAGCGATCATCTTGGTGTAAGTAAATATTATTAAAGCTCGCACCACTATACAAAACAAGATCATCAAAGATAAACCCTTTCAAGTGTTGGACACCAAAAATCTCTTTTCTTTTGACGGGAATGCCAATGATTTGCACATCAAGTTGCTGTGCTTTTTCTATTTCTTGATACCAAGTTGCATTTGTTGCCGTTGCATTTTTTTCACCTATTAAGCCTCGTTGGGCACGGTGGTAATCAATGCAAACGATAATTTTTAGTGCAGGGTTCAGTTTCTTAGCTTCATACAATGCCATTAAAATATCACTGCCCGCTTCATCTGCTTCGAGATATAATGCGGTAAGATAAATACGATATTGGGCATTTTTAATTTGCTTTAGTAACTCCGCTTTAAATGACTTTGATGAAAAAAGACAATCGACTGATTGCTCATCAAGGGGTATTTTGCGTAGATTATTTAAGAAAGCTAGGCTTTGATTTATTCGACTACTCATGGCACTCTTTTTATAGAAAAGAGTTACCTTAATGAACTAAGATAACCCTACATTTAATATCGATCTAAATTTAGATCACCTTTGCAATTGCGTCACACAATGGCTGCATATTATCTTTGGTCATGCCTGCCACCGAGATACGGCCAGAGCCGACAATATAAACAGCAAATTCATCTTTAAGACGATTTACTTGCTCAACAGTTAGCCCTGAGAAAGAAAACATACCATTTTGGCGACTGATAAAGCGATAGTCTCCGCTCACCCCTTTTTCTTTTAATGTCGCAACAAACAGCTCACGCATCTCTTGAATACGGCAACGCATATCAGCAACCTCTTTCACCCATTGTGCATAAAGCGCAGCATCCTCTAGGATTGTCGTTACAATCGCAGCCCCATGAGCCGGCGGATTTGAATAGTTTGCACGAATACCCGATTTTATTTGGCTAAAGGCAGCCTCTGCAATTTCGCTATCTTCTGCGACTAAAGTGAGACCACCAACACGCTCATTGTATAAACCAAAGTTTTTGGAGAAAGAGTTCGCAACTAACAATTCTTTATTGTATTTAGCAAAAATGCGTAATCCAGCAGCATCTTCTTCAATGCCTTTAGCAAAACCTTGATATGCAAAATCAAAAAATGGCACGGCACCAAGATCTGCGATTAATTTGGCTAAAACTTCCCACTGTTCAAGCGTTGGATCAATCCCCGTTGGGTTATGGCAGCAACCATGGAAAAGAACAAGATCGCCTGTTTCAACACTTTGTAACGACGCAATCATCGCATCAAAGTCTAAATTTTTTGTCTGTGCATTATAATAATCATAACTGGCGACTTTAAGGCCCACAGTCGTAAAAATATTACGATGGTTAGCCCATGTTGGGTTACTTACCCAAATTTTTCGCATGCCTAATTTTTTTAGGGCAAACTCAGCACCAGTACGTAATGCACCCGTACCTCCAGGCACTTGTGCAGTACGCGCTCGATTTGAGCTAATAATTTCGGCATCCATACCAAATAGCAATTTTTGTACCGCAGTACCGTAGGCTGCAATCCCTTCAATCGTTAAATAACTTTTAGTTTTTTCAGTGGCAAGTAATCGTTTTTCCGCTTCTTTTACCGAGGCTAAAATAGGTGTTTGGCCACTTTCATCTTTGTAGATACCAACACCTAGATTGATTTTTTCACTACGAATATCTTTTTTAAATGCTTCGGTTAATCCAAGAATGGGATCGGCTGGTGCCATACTGACTTGTTCAAACATCACGTTGTCCTTTGTTTACTCGTTATGATAATAGGTGTCTTCTGTCTTGTATTCAGCAGCTCGGCAGAACTTGCGACGCTAAATTTTAATGAAAGAAGTGACTTGGTTCTTTATTCATATGTTGTTATACCATCCCAACACTTTATCAAGCAATTTATTCTAACAATTTGTTATCTAAATCAGCAATTTTTGCTTTCCAAATTGCCGGCCCCTGTGCACCACACATTATTATCAAGTGCAATGGTTACCAACATCTCTTTCACTGCGAATTTATATGGGTATTCATCGCAAGCTTGCACGGCGAGAGATGCAAAAGAACAACATGTTATCAAGCCATTTATTCTGACAATTTTTTATCTAAATCGGCAATTTTTGCTTTCCAGATTGCCGGACCCTGTGCATGTACATTATTACCATCACTATCAACTGCAACGGTGACCGGCATATCTTTCACTTCAAACTCATAGATAGCTTCCATACCAAGGTCTGCAAAAGCAACAACACGTGATTTTTTGATCGCTTTCGAGACTAAATAAGCTGCCCCCCCCACGGCCATTAAATAAACTGATTTATGTTTAGCAATAGAATCAACCGTCGCTTGACCACGTTCTGATTTACCAATCATGCCCAGTAGCCCCATTTCTTCAAGCATAAAATCAGTAAATTTATCCATACGTGTTGCCGTCGTTGGGCCCGCTGGACCGACTACTTCATCACCAACCGCATCAACAGGTCCAACATAATAGATAAATCGACCTTTAAAATCGACGCCATCAGGCAAACCTTTACCCGACTTTATCAATTCATAAATACGTTTATGGGCTGCATCTCGTCCGGTTAAAATTTTACCTGATAACAGTATGCTATCACCACTTTTCCATTCAGACATAGCCGTTTTACTCAAGTCGTCAACATTAACGTAACGCGTATTTTCGTTTGCTTCCTGAGTAATTTTAGGCCAATCACTTAATGACGGTATCACGAGCTCTGCTTCACCGCTTCCATCAAGTGTGAAATGCGTATGACGTGTGGCAGCACAGTTAGGGATCATGACAACAGGTTTTGATGCAGCATGCGTCGGACAACTCTTAATTTTGATATCTAAAACAGTGGTTAATCCACCTAATCCTTGTGCACCAATGCCTAAATTGTTTACCCGTTTCATAATTTCTAAACGTAAATTTTCATCAGAGCTTAATGAATTTGGATGTTTTTTAGCTTTCTCTTGTAAGTCAAAAATATCAACGGGTTCCATTAATGATTCTTTAGCCATGATGGCCGCTTTTTCAACGGTGCCACCAATACCAATACCTAACATGCCCGGAGGACACCAGCCAGCACCCATGCTTGGTACGGTTTTTTCTACCCAATCAGCAATCGAATCCGATGGGTTTAACATGACCATTTTGGCTTTGTTTTCAGAACCGCCTCCTTTGGCCGCCACCATAATCTCAACTTTATTACCACGTACCATTTCAACGTGGACAACGGACGGCGTATTATCTTGGGTATTTTTACGTGCACCATCAGGATCGCTAACAATAGAAGCACGTAAAGGATTACTGGGATCTAAATATGCTTTGCGCACCCCCGCATCAACAAGCTCTTGTATTGTTAAGTCACCTTCAAATCTGACGTTCATACCAATTTTAACAAAAGAGGTGACAATGCCAGTATCCTGACAAATTGGGCGTTTACCTTCAGCCGACATACGCGAATTAATCAGAATTTGTGCTATCGCATCTTTGGCCGCCGGATTTTCTTCTATTTGATAAGCTTTATCCATGGCATCAATAAAATCAATAGGATGATAGTAAGAGATAAATTGTAGTGCATTAGCAATACTATTAATAAAATCTTGCTGTTTAATAACGGTCATATAAAACTCCAAAAAGTAGCTGATATCTAATCGATTGAATGGTAATGTTCCTCACAAAAACCACAACACATTTGTTGTGAAAATGTTGCTTGAATTCGAATAAATATGACTAACGACCAAACAAACATACAAACACAGCCCATTTCATTAACACCGACTCAATTTGACCAGCTTAAACAAAGCCTCAGCAAGTTGCAATGGTGTGTATTTCTCGAGTCTTCTGATAATAATCATGCAGATAGTCAATGGTCAATTATCAGCGCAACGCCCTTCGCTACATTACAATCCAGCGCCGGGAAAACATGCTTCAAACAAGGTTCGCTTTGTGAGCAAAATAGTAGCGATCCTTTTCAGTTATTAAAAGAAAAACGCGAAGCACTTTTTAGTAATCAATATAGCAACAAAGACTTTCCTTTTGTAGGAGGTATTTTAGGTGCCATCGATTATGAATTAGGCTATCAGTTTGAAGATATTAATTTTGCGAGCCAACCACAATCCTTAGCACTGCCTGAACTAAGTTTAGGTTTTTATGATTGGGCGCTACTGTGCGATCAGCACACGGATGATTTTTATTTAGTGGTCAATAATATTATTGGCTCAACGGTTTCCCTTAAACAAAACTGGGAACAGCGTTACCAATGGTTAATGGCGAAGATTAGCCACACAGAGACTCACCACAGTGAGCAGAGTGACTTATTTAAGCTGGCCAGTGATTGGCAATCAAATATGAGCAAGTCACAATACACGCATAAATTTAACCAGATTCAATCCTACATTCTCAGTGGTGACTGCTATCAGGTCAATCTTGCACAGCGTTTTAAAGCCCGTTACCAAGGCGATGAATATCAAGCTTATCAAAAACTCTTAGAGCAAAATCACCCTCCCTTTGCGGCCTTCCTACGTTTACCCGAGCGCGTCATTTTATCGCTCTCACCCGAGCGTTTCTTAAAATTACGTAACAACATTGTTGAAAGTAAGCCGATTAAAGGCACGCGTCCGCGCTTTGCAGACAGTGATCTTGACTTACAAAGTCAACAACAATTACAACATTCAGAAAAAGATCGTAGTGAAAATTTAATGATTGTGGATTTATTACGCAATGATATTGGCCGTGTTTGTTTACCGGGTACGGTCAAGGTTCCTGCTCTTTTTAAAATTGAAAGCTTTCCTGCCGTGCATCATTTAGTGAGCACGGTGAGAGGCACACTCGACAATCAATACCAAGTTGAAGATTTACTGCGCGTTTGTTTTCCGGGTGGCTCTATCACTGGGGCACCCAAAATACGCGCGATGGAAATTATTGCGCAGTTAGAGCCAGATCGCCGGCAAAGTTATTGTGGCAGCATCGGATACATTAATGCTAATGGTGACATGGACATGAATATCGCCATTCGTACCTTGGTTTGTAAAGACGGCCACATATACTGTTGGGCAGGGGGTGGTTTAGTGGCCGATTCAGAAGTGAATGCAGAATATCAAGAGTGTTTTGACAAAATAAGTCGAATTTTACCCTGTTTAAGCACGCTTAATGTGATCCGCTAGAGGGCTCAATAGTCGCTCAACTTCAGCTATTGTTATCTCTAACCGTCACTCTGACGACTCTTTTAGGGCACAGAAATAATATTTTCAGTAACCATACTTCAGTAACCATGCCCTTCTTTTCCTCAAAAAACCAACTTGATTTTTACCTAAAGCACCGTGTTATGGCGACACCTTACTGTGGGTACTCTCGATAAAGATAAAAACAAAAAATAACCGTAAACCCAGCTATCTTCTGTAAAGAGAGGTTAAAAATAAGTGACTGCTCTCTTTTAATGCCAAGAAGTGACTCTACCTCAATAAACGCTCATTAATTGGGCACGTTATTTGCTTTTATTTAATAGGTTATTTGCATTTATTTAATAAAAATTCAATAAATAGATCCGCAATCACAAGCACAGTAAAAACGATTAAATATAAATATATAGCTGCCGATACATTAAATAGCATAGTTTAAATAGCATAGTGCTGAAAGATAAGATGGCATGTTAAAACATGAAAAATATTTCAGCAGATCTAATCTACACTATTGTTCATATTGAACATTATGTATCATCACTCAAATAAGTAGAGGTTATTATGATAGATTTTGAAATGTTACAAGATCTCATACACGCACCGATAAATAATATGTACACCTTCGATGTTGCATTTACTGACTCAGAAAATGAAGATTTTAGATTAATTGATAGTGATAACGGTTTTTATACGTGGCCACTCTTTTTTAACCAAAAAAAGATCGAAGGCAAGAAAGCAAGAATACTTTGCAATATGGCTTCTAATTTTTCTCAAGATACAGAGCGAACAGAATTTAGTTTAGACAGTAAACTAACCCACGATGAATTTATGTCCACATTTTTTGATTAAGCACTTTTTTGAAGCCTTCTTGTAAGGGTCACGTTTTAAAAATGGGACGCTTACAAGAAAATTTAACATGTTGTGCCAACCCACCTCACAACCTCTTCCTTCTTAGCTAATTACAACTCACAACATACACCTCCTTAATGATTGGTTTATGTGGTGAATTGTATATAATGCGCGCTTATTTAATATCATCAAATAAGAGAAGAGTATGATTGAACGTATCCAGACAAAACCACGCATGAGTCGCATTGTAAAACACAATGGCACGGTCTATTTATGCGGGCAAGTTTGTGCTGACGCAACAAAAGATATCAGCGAACAAACACAAACCATGCTTGATAAAGTGGATGAACTGTTAATTGAAGCAGGTAGTGCAAGGGAATCTATCTTATCTGCCACTATTTACGTTAAAAGCATGGCGGATCATTTTGTTGCAATGAATGCAGTTTGGGATGCATGGGTACCCGAAGGTTACGCACCTGCACGTGCTTGTGTGGAAGCCAGTATGGCTCGACAAGCCTTACTGGTGGAAATATCTGTTATTGCAGCGCAAAAGTAGTAAATAGACAAAGACTTAAAGTATTGAAAAACCAGAGTAAAGAAACTAAAACGCAATCACGATGAGTACAAAAAAATCACTCTTTTTTTAGCGAAAAAATAGCCAGCAGACGAATACCTGAGTAGAATAGTAAACTATTGTCATTTTACTTAGGTCGACGCCATGTTATTTAGCACACTTGAATTAACACACCGTTTAACGGAGCAACTTCCCGCGGATCCGATCACCGACAATGTTTGTCGCAGTGTCGAAAAGGCCGCTTATTCATGGGTTCAACCCACGGCCACATCCCAACCCTCACTGATTAATTTCAATCAGCAACTTGCCCATCAGTTAGGCTTATCCGAAGCGGATTGTCACTCTCAACAATTGACCGAGTTACTCAGTGGCAATGCAGTGCTTGAGACCATGAAACCCTATGCACTTTGTTATGGGGGTCATCAATTTGGTCAATGGGCAGGTCAATTAGGTGATGGTCGTGCAATTAACTTAGTCGAAATAAAAACCCCTCAACTTGGTTATCAAACCTTACAATTAAAAGGCGCGGGTAAAACCCCCTATTCCCGTCGTGCTGACGGACTGGCAGTATTGCGTTCATCCATTCGCGAATACCTGTGCTCAGAAGCGATGTTTAATCTGGGTATTGCGACAACACGCGCACTGAGTTTATGCTTAACGGGTGATAAGGTCATACGTGATAAATTGTATGATGGCAATATGGCGCTTGAACCTTGCGCGGTAGTCTGTCGAGTCTCGCCTTCATTCTTACGTTTTGGCTCTATCCAACTACCTGCCTCACGTGGCGATGAAACCTTATTAAGAAAATTAGTTGAGTACAGTATTAATAATGACTACCCCGCACTAAAACCTGAACGGGGAAGTTTCACCGTAGACACGTATTTAAACTGGTTTAAAGCCGTCTGTAATAATACAGCCACCATGATAGTGCATTGGATGCGTGTCGGTTTTGTTCACGGTGTCATGAATACCGATAATATGTCCTTGCTCGGTGAAACCATTGATTATGGTCCCTATGGCTGGATTGATGATTTTGATCTTGGCTGGACACCGAATACCACCGATGAAGGACAAAAACGCTATCGATTTGGAGGGCAATTTCAAGTCAGTCAATGGAATCTCTTTCAACTGGCAAATTCAATTTTTCCATTAATCGGTGAAGCGGAACCGCTACAAGTTATAATGAGTGAATATGCGCTCAATTATGAGAAAAAATGGCAACAGATGATGGCCGATAAATTAGGTTTTAAAACATACCAAGGCACCTCAGATTTACACCTTTTTAAAGCACTCGAAACGTTACTCTCTGAAGCCGAGATAGACATGACCCTATTTTACCGTTTATTAGCAAGTTATGAATTTAGCAATGATAGTTGGAGACACTTTGAAAGATGTTATTATCAGCCCAAGTCTATTGACAAAAAAACAAAAAATAATTTGCA
>JBAHZV010000064.1:0-7929 GCA_037132845.1 Psychromonas sp. | reverse complement strand
ATGGTCAAATATTACGCAGGAAAAACAAACAAGTTCAAGGCGGAAATTGCAGTAAATGGTTATTCCCTTTGCAATATTTTCAACGAAGAAATCGTTTGTTTTAACCAGTAAGATAGATCAGTTATTTAGTGGAACTGGTATTAATATCTGATACAACAAGTTTTAATTTAAGTGATTCCTACATTCCCCTAAAGTAGAAAAGAAGTTATTTAGACAAATTTTAGTTACTCAAAGCTAACGATAATAGAGAAGAAGCAGTAATTGAGGCGTTATTGCCTAGTTTAAATAGCTTTCCTTACTCAGAAAAAAGGCGTTGGATATATATTGGTACTACAAGAAACATTATTTAATTGCAAGCCCTATGGCTAGTTCGGCGTTTATAAACGAGTTGTTATCACCTAAATATGAGTTGAATATTGAATCATCTACATTTGAAGAACGAGATAGAAACCTATTATAAGCTAGCCACAGCATAATTCATCTAGATGGAAAATCAGCTCAGAAAATAAAGTTTATTGTTTAGGGAAATTCTTTTTCCCCTTTAAAAAATAATTAGTAAATGCTAATAATATACTTACTAGCATTAGTAATAATGAAACAGCATTAATAACAGGCGTGGCACCTTCGCGCAGGCGATCATAAAGCGTAATAGTTAAAGGACTGTCGGAACCGACCAACATCAAGGTAGTATTGAAGTTTTCAAAGGACATTAAAAAACTGATCACTGTCGCACCGACAATAGCTGGCAACAGATAGGGAATAGTAATAGTGCGTATTGCTTGTAACTTTGTTGCACCTAAATTTAACGCAGCCTCTTCTAAACTGAGATCAAAATTACGTAACCGCGCAGCAACGATCAACGTGCAAATAGTAGTAATGAAAGCAAACTGACCGATCACTACTAGTACCAATCCAGGCCTAAGTATTTCAATATCAATAGCCCACACGTCGTCAAAATAATTGGCAATTGTTGAACTCATAATTAAGATCGAAACACCTAAAATGACCCCCGGTATTACCAATGGTAATAGCATCAACATATATAAAATATTTTTACCTGGAAATGTTTTTCGTTCAAATAAAAACGCATTATTGACGGCTAAAGATACAGCTAAAATAGTGGTAAAACTCGCAACCAAAAAACTTGTTGCGATTGATTTATATAACTGGTGATCATGAAATAAACCCAGCTTTGGCTCTACACCCGAGAAAAACCAATCCCATGTAAAACCATTCCACGGTAGAGATGGAAACATGCTGTCATTGAATGAAAATACGGCAACAACAATCAACGGGGCCATTAAAAAAGTAAAGAATATAAAAGCATATATTCTGAAACTAAACTTAAATAACCTTGACTGAGGAATCGATGGAATCATAAAGTGCCTCCTAGGACATAATTTTGCTGAATGATTGACGACTGAGCTTTAAACCAAGCCAAACTATCAGTGAAGAGATACTTAATAACAACACGCCGAATGCGGAACCTTGTGGCCAATTAAAGCGAGTAATAAATTGAGTAAAGATTTGTTCTGTGAACCATAAACTTGATTTACCACCGAGTAGGATGGGCGTTAAATAATTACCTAAGGTAAGCATAAATACCACGATGCAACCCGATATAATTGCCGGTTTCGCATGTGGCACCACGATCTGCCAAAAAACAGAGAAGCCATTCCCCCCTAAGTCATATCCCGCTTCAATGTAACTATCATCCAGGCTATCTAAGGTTGATGTCAAAGGTACAACCATAAACAACATACTGCTATAGACTAGTCCCAGCATAATTGTGGCATCGGTATAGAGAAACTCGATGGGTCCTTGCACAAGTCCGATATATTGCAAAAAAGAGCTAATCACACCACTTTCACGTAATAAAATCATCCAACCGTAGGTTCGTACTAATTCACTTACCCAAAACGGAATTAAGCAAAGCACTAACAATAAACCTTTGCTACGACCTCTTAACATTTTTGCAATGTAATAAGAGATTGGGAAGGCAATAATTAATGTTAATAGTGTTGCAATGATTGACATTACCGCAGTGCGTAAAAAAGTGTTCCAATATAATGGCTCCGTAAAAAATGCAATAAAATTACTGAAACCATATTCATAGATGCGTGGTGCAACTCGTTCTTGCAAAGAGATATTTAACATCGTCAGCTGTGGCAATATGACTAACAAGAATAACCACAATAAAATAGGACAAAGTAGTAACAACAAACCTAATTTTATGGGTGTACGTGAATGGCCTCTTCCTGTTATTTTCATGATGTTTCTAGCATTTTAGGGAATGTTTTTACTTGTTGGGCTGGGAATGAAATTTGTAGCTTATCACCAGTTTGTAAATGCATAAATGCCTCGGTTTGTGGTAATTTAACTGTCATCTCTTCACGAGAAATCTGCTCTTCTACTAATAGTTGACTATTCGCACCATCGAATAAGATGTTGTTAATTTTAATATCCAAATGATTCTCTTGCAGATTTGTTGTTAATGTTTGTGATATATGAACAGCCTCTGGGCGTATAAATATTTCGACTTCTGAACCTATCAATAGTGGTTTATTCTTAACCTTACTCGCGTGTAGAATTAACCCCGTTGTTGTTTTTACTTTTAATGAATCAGCTAACACATCAATCACTTTAGCCGACCACTTATTACTATCACCAACAAAACCAGCCACAAATGCATTTTCTGGTTCATAATATAATTGTTGAGGATCGCCTACTTGTTGAAATTGCCCATGGTTCATTACCGCAACTTGATCACTCATTACCAAAGCTTCAGATTGATCATGCGTAATATAAACAAAGGTGGTTTCGAACTCTTGTTGAAGCTTTTTCAATTCAACTTTCATATGTTCACGTAACTTTAAGTCTAAGGCACCTAAAGGCTCATCCAGTAGTAAAACATCTGGATTTAACACTAAACATCTGGCGATCGCAATACGTTGTTTTTGTCCGCCAGATAACTGCGTTATTTGCTTGTTACCACTACCAGTAAGATTAACACGTGCTAAAACTTGCTCTACTCTATGCTTTATTTCAACTCTATTAATGCCTTGACGATGTAAACCATAAGCGATGTTTTCTGAAACATTCATGTTTGGAAAAAGTGCGAGGTGCTGAAAAACCATGTTGACAGGGCGTTTATTAGGGGATACGCCAGTCATTGATTTGCCTTTAATGAAAATGCCCCCCGATGTGGGATCCTCAAAACCTGCAAGCATGCGTAATAAAGTTGTCTTGCCACATCCGGATGGACCTAATATAGAGAAGAAACTGCCCTTTTTTATTGCAAATGATACATGGTCAACTGCGGTGAAATCATCAAATTTCCTGACGAGATCTATACATTGTAAGTCAAACTCCATATGATTAAGCAAATTAGTACCTGTTATTAATTGAAGTTAAAAGTAATGTGCAACGACCGTTACACATTATTCATTTGAATGATGAGAAACTATTTAGCGGCTTTGATTCGATCTAATACTTTTCCTTCGATCATCTCTAAACCTGCAGGTACAGGTGGATACCACTTGATATTATCAATAGCAGAAGCATCAAAACTTGATTGATATTTTGCTCTTAATGGCGCATTTACGAACTCATCAGCTCCTTTTGAAGCGGTAAAATTCCCTGCTGAATCGGTAATCATGGCCGCAATTTTAGGTTGCATAACAAAATTTATCCACTTGTAAGCAGCACTTTCATTCTTACTTTTGCGCGGTATTGCAAATGCATCAATCCAGCCTAGTGCACCCGATTTTGGCGCAACAAAATTAATCGCTTTGTTTTCATCATTGAGTTGCCAACCACCAGCATCCCAAGCCATTGCAGCAACCGTTTCATTGCTACGCATTAAGTTTTTCATGGCATCTCCACCAGACCAATAGGCTTTGACATTTGCCTTACAGCTAATTAATTTATTTTGTACTTGCAACATTATTTTTTCATATTCAGCTGGGTCATCATAAGCACCAAAAGGGTCTAATCCCATGGAGAAAGCAAAGGCAATTAATGTTGGGCGTTTTAAACGGTAGGTAACTTTTCCCATGTAAGCATCATTACATAAGTCTGTATAATCTTTCACATCGGCGGCTTTTTCTGAATTTACGATTAAACCAGAAGTTCCCCACACATGTGGAACACCATAGGATTCCCCTTCGTACATTGATGATTTTAACGTCGCATCAAGCATACTAGAAATAAACAATTTATTATCTATTTGAGACAAATCAATGGGTTTATAAATATTAAATTCAGCATGTGCACTGACTATTCGGTCTTGGCTAGGTTGCACAAGATCAAATCCACCTCCACGAGTCGCTGAAAGCTTAGCAATCATATCTTCGTTATTGGATTTTGTAACCTCTACATCTATACCTGTTTCAGCTTTAAACATATCAACGACAGTTTTAGGGGCATAACCTCCCCAAGTCAATAAACGTAATGTTTCAGCGTTGACAGATTGAACGGTTACACACAAGGTAAAACCTATTGCTATTAGCGACCTACATTTTGAAATATACATTACTCTCTCCGTAGTTGTCTGTTGAGACTAAAAAAGTTAGTTCCATAGATAATTCTAATGAATCTAAATAAATAGTTATTATAGAAAAATCTTGAATTCAAGTATTAAGTGCAATTGCACAGTAACATTTCTATAAAAAATAAAATATACCTAAAATAATTGTTAGTAAAACTTATAGAGTATCTACTCAGCACCTAAGTCACGGCTTTAACAATTCATTAGCATACCTCTGTAGATGAGCCCGTTTCAGTTTACTAGTATAAATCACGACTAGAAGTAAAATTTACTTTGGAAGCGCCTGAGACTAGTTTTTTGAATGGCAACATAAGTTTGGTTCTGAAATTGATTGTTTAAACCACCTAAAGTACATCAGATGGCCTACTGGTTTTATTTGTCCTAGGTGCAGTTGTGAGCATAGTTAGCAGCCCGCGACTCGTGATCTCTATTAATATAGTCAGTGTCATAAACAAACATCAGTCAGCGCAGGTACTTTATTCCACGGCAACCGTATTCCCTTGCCGAACTGCCCGCTTAATATTGAGCAAATTAAGAATGGCAATGGACCATAGAGACAGTCTATATAGGCTTTCAAGCATCATTAAAATTGATAATGCCTTAGTTGAAGGGAAGAGGAAAAGGCGCTGGATTTATCAATATGCTTTGAAAAATAAATGTTACTTAATGGTAAAATGTTACTTTATCTGAACTCACCGTTATCGTTTTTAAAGGGGTTTGGTTTTTTAATTGTTTTCCATTTTAAATTTCCAATTTTTAAAGTGCATAAACAAATTTAAACTAAGCAAAAAAAACGCCACGAATACCTGAGAATTAATTTCTTGGTTGTTCGTGGCGTTTTTGAGCATTAGCAATATCTTTGCAAGTCGTACTATTCTAATTTAAAGCTAGCGACTATCTCATTCAATTGATTGTTCACTTCACTAATATGACTGGTTTCTTGGTTAACACTGACACCTGTTGCAGTTAACTCTTGAACCATAGTATGGATATGTGCCATGTTTTGACTGACTTCTCTGATCACCATATTTTGCTCTTTTGCTGACGATGCAATCTGGATGCTAAGATCATTAATTTTAGTAACAAAACCGTTCATCGTTTCAAGACTTTCAGCAACAGCAGCGGCTTCACCTACCGTTTTCAGGCTGGTATTTCGCGTGCTATCGATGGAGCTCACTACGGAAACGGATTCTTTTTGTAATTTGTCTAATGCTTGCTCTATTTCACCAGTACTCGCTTGAGTACGGCTAGCCAGCGCCCTTACTTCATCAGCAACCACCGCAAAACCACGGCCCTGCTCACCCGCTCGAGCAGCCTCAATGGCAGCATTTAAAGCTAATAAGTTAGTTTGCTCAGCAATTGCGCCGATCACATTGAGAATAGAGCTTATTTCTTGGGTCTCCTGATTCATATTAGCAACATTAACTGTTGCACTTTCAACTTCTTGGGAAAGGTGTTCAAGACTGTTTTGAGCATTGATAATGATCTCTTTAGAGGTTTCACCAGAACGATTCGCCTCTTGAGTAAACATTGCTGTTTCTTGAGCATCGGTGGCTACCATTTCAGCCGTGACACTGAGCTCTCCCACAGCAGTGACGACTTGATCGGTTTCCAACTGATGCTTATCTAAAATATCAGTACTTTTCTCTGAATGTACTTTTAAAACATCAACCCCTTCAGATAAACGTATACTGACCTGCTTTACATCCAGCATCATCAACTGCAGGCGTTCAATAAAGCGATTAATACCGGTTGCTATCTGCCCTAAATCATCTGTACTTGAAACAACTAGTCGTTGCGTTAAATCACCATCACCACTCGAGAGATTTGTAACTAACTCTTTTAACGCGATCACCGGACGATAAATTCGATTAAGTACAATAATCAATATAATCACAAAAAAGGCAGTAATGACTGATGCCAACATAAATAATTGCCATGAAGCTTTATTCACTAATGCGAAAGCGGTTGCCTTGTTGACTGAAATCATTAAAGTCCAATGTTTACTACCATTAAGTTCAATGCGTGTTGCGACCAGTATTTTTACTTTGTCATTTAACGAGAGCTCTTCAATCACGCTCTCAGTATTAACTAGCTTTGTAGAAAAATTTAATAACTCACTAAAATCATTAATATTATCTTGAGCTTGAATATGTTCAAAGGTTGAGGCTAAAATAATGCCACTATCGTCAATAATCAACCCCTGTGCACTGTCACTGACATTAACGCCCTCAAGTAACGCTTGTAAACGTGTTAAACGCACATCAGAAGCCAGTACCCCACCTTCAACAGGATGTACAGCAAGTAACAACGGAACGCCTTGTTTAGTAAGAAATACATCACTCAAAGTTAACCCTGAATTACTTTTTCCTAATTGATACCAAGATCGTGTGCGCGGATCATATTTTGAAGGGATACCAACACCACCAGGAAAGCTTTCAGAGGCTCTAGAGGTGTAAGATCGCCCATCATCAAATCCCAATGTAAGCTTAGTGATACCAGCGACCAACGCACCAACTTCGAGAAACTTTTCATGTCCCTTAGAGTAATGATTTTTCTTATAAAGCGCTGCTAAATGAGCAACAGGCAGAGACTGCTTAGCAACATAATCATGGATATTTTCAGCTTCATATCTTGAAGCCTCCATCAGACTGTGAAGAAGGGATCTCTCAGCTGTTTCTTCTAATGTGTTGATAGCGAGATAACTGGTTATTCCTAGTGCAGAAATAAGTAATCCAACAACAACAATCATTAATGTATTCTTAAAACCAAGTTGCTTCATGCAACGCTCCTTTAAAATATATTCCTAAATAAAAATGAAATATCTAAATTTAAAATAAAGAGAAACTTTTCATAGAGGAAGCCGAACTAAAAAAATATCTTATCCAATTGAATATTAAACACTAATTTTGTGAAATAGAAAGGGCAACATTCGTTAAATTCACAAAAATGTGAGGAAAGCAGTGTGTGCTGTTTAATTAAGCAGGATTTAGGTTTTTTAATAAACGCCATGCTAGGGTATCAATGACGTTCAGCCAGTTTTTCTCTAATCGGAATTCTGAATAAGTATCATTAACTACACTTAAATTAGCCAATTTAGTAAGGTATATCATGGCCAAAATAAGATTATCTTTAAAAATAAATCCAAAAATTTCGGCACCAAGTGGCTAGATTTTTATGGCACGGTTGATTAATATTATCACCTTAAAATAATCCCCAAAATGGTCGAAAATAATCATCCTAATTCCCCCCTTAGGTTACTTTGAAATAATGCCACTAACTGCGTATGTGATAACCTTTGACTCAATAAATAATATAATTTAGCAATCACCGCTTCTGTGGTCATATCTCCACCGCTGATTACGCCTGCTTCACTTAAT
>JBAHZV010000145.1:0-17608 GCA_037132845.1 Psychromonas sp. | reverse complement strand
GTGAGCCCTTGTTTCTTTTGGTAATGGGGTGCTTCTTTTAATAATACTCGCTACTTTTTTATTCACGTGCGTCTATCCTTCATATTATGCGCATATAAACTAACTAAAGAGTATTACAGTCATGCCACTTTAATACTTGATGGAATACAAAATGAATAAAATTAATTTTATATTAATCGCCATCATTTTATCGCTTGCTGTAGGTTGTAGGAGCAATCAAGATAAGGTCTATAAATCGACTCCGAATGTTAAAATCTTAAAAAATGGCATTATAAAATATAATGGTTATATTAACTTTGCTGGTTACAAGCTTTTACTAAAAGCATACGCACAGTCGAGTGTTGCGCCAACACTGTTAATAATAAAAAGTCGCGGTGGCGATCCCTATGCGGGTATGATGATGGGACGCTTTATCAGGGATAAAAAAATGCGTTTAAGGGTTAGAGGCTACTGTCTATCTGCTTGTGCTAATTACCTCTTTCCCGCCGCAACTGTTAAATACATTGAAAATAATGCCATTGTGGGTTTTCATCAATCATTATCAGGTATCGTAATAGAAGGAAAAACAATACCTATCGATGAAGTGTTGCCATTGTGGGATAAAATATTTTCTGACATGTGGGATAAAATAATTGTTGAAAATCACCGCAAAAAAGATAAAAAAATAGCATTGGATAAAATCACTCAAACCCCTATCGCCAGACAAAGAAGCCAATACTACCCTGAATATATTTCACGCTGTGGCAAACGCAAGCCTAATTTAGATCATCACCGTACTAAAAATGAAATATTACAATTTATGGCAAAAAAACTAATGAGTTGTTTCAATTACATGGATGAACAAGAAAGCGTTTTTTATAATGAATTAAAGGTTGATTTTAGATTGTCTAAAATGGGAATAGCTAGATTAAAAAAAGCGCAAATTGAGAGTGATAATAACGTTAAGTTTTTTTACTATGACCCGGCTTCCTTAAAAGCGTTAGGCGTGCAAGAGGTCAAGTATGCTAAGGGTTGGAGCCCTAGAGAGAACAAGTACTATAAAAAAATGATTAAAATAAACCTCAGTGATTGGCAGCAACAACTTTAAAGTCACAAAGCCATTTTTAACATGGCTATTTGACTTGCAATAAAATTGAATGCATATCGGCTGTCCCGCTTTATGCTCGATATAAAACTACGCGTCGTTTATTGTCTATAAAGAGGGAGATCAGAAGGATTAACTTGTAAAAAAAATAAGGCTATTTAATCAAACTGTTACTGGAAATATGGTAATCTATTGACCCGTTATCATTCAAGATAGCGTCATGAAGTGAATAGCTTCTAAGCGGGAAATTTCAGGTTTAACTGCTTCAATAAAAATTTTTTAACCGCCAAGATATTTTCCTCGCGGCTTGCGCCAATAACAAGTGCTTTAAATCGAAACAAATTTTAGGGAGAATTAAACCATGATAGATGTGAATGAACTTACTACTTTTTTAGGTTGGTGTACGCTAGTCAATATGAGTGTGTTAGCTTTTGCTGCGTTGTTTATTACGGTGTTTAAAAGCTTTGCTATCAATCTTCACAGTCATTTGTTTGGTCTAAATGCAGCAGAATTACCTACGCTATATTTTAAATATTTGGCTAATTACAAAATTGGGATCCTCCTTTTTAATCTAGCTCCATACCTCGCATTGAAGTTAATGGTTTAGTGTGAATACCCCATAAACCATGACTAAGCTGGGGAAAAACACTATTAGTTTTTTAATCTTCATTGGGGCTCTAAGAGCACTGCTTTTTAAAACGTCATTAAAAGCAATTGTTTTCAATTTGTTGTTTTTAGTCTGTTATTTTTAACTGGATAGCTTTAACCTATTGTTTTTAATGAGATTTGGTTTATGATGTTATGCAGTTAATTATTGCTAAAAATACTGGTTGGATCCAAGCAAGTATTTGAAAACTTAATTTCTCTCTTTGTCTTTCCACTCGAGATATATTCGCGCCCACTAAATGACTCTTAATCGTGAAAAAAAATGCGATAAGTCATTATTCAAGGATTATTGTGATTTCAAAATTACCCCGCTGGGTAGAATATGGCTCATTATTACTTGCGTTGATTGCAGGTTTTGTCAATTCCGTTGGTTTATTGGGTTTTAACCACCAATCAATTTCACACCTCTCGGGGGCGGTGACTATCATTGGCACAAGTCTTGTTGCCAGTGATTTCATTAATGTTTTTCATCTTTTTATGGTGCTGTTTAGTTTTTTAGTTGGCGCTGCTATTTCGGGGTATTTTTTACGCAGTGGTGCGTTACGGTTAGGCAGAAATTACGGTCGTCTTCTCACGTTAGAAGCGATGTTTCTATTCGCATCTATCTATTTTTTAACCCAAGATTCTTTGCTCGGTCATTATTTGGCGTCAGTGGCCTGTGGTTTACAAAATGCACTTGTTAGCACCTATAGTGGCGCTATTATCCGTACAACGCATGTGACCGGCATTTTTACTGATTTAGGATTAATGATTGGTGCCAAATTCCGAGGTGAATCATTTGATAAAAGAAAAGCGCGACTATTTATAATTATCATTACAGGGTTTCTCCTCGGTGGTAGCATCGGTGCCTTCTTCTTTTCTTTTTTAAAATTTAATGCACTCTTTATACCTGCGATAACATGTTTATTGCTGACTCTATTTTATAATATATATAACGCAAAAATGGCCTATACCGGAAAGTTTGACTGAGGGTGGATCTAACTGTCTGATTATTCCTACTAATTAAAAGAGCGGACAATGGCGTTGCATTCAATTGTGCGCCTTGCTATGCCCAATCTTTCCTGCGTAATAATTGACAATTTTATTAAGCGAAATAGACTAACAGAGTCTCGGGTGTTTTTACGAAGACAATGCTCTTCATTTCACTTTCTTTAAACGACGTTTAAAATCAGTTGCAGGTAGGTGAATAATGCAGACAATCATAGTGACGGATATTTTTGGTAAAAGTAATGCATTAATCGCGCTTGCTAAGGCTCTCAATGTGACACAAATTATTGATCCCTACGATGGGCTTGATATGCGCTTTAAAAATGAACCTGAGGCCTATTGTTACTTTAGTGAACAGATAGGTTTAGATCGCTACTTACAAAAAGCAATTGAATGCCTCTCTCAATCGAGCGACCGGGTTTTATTAATCGGCTTTAGCATTGGTGCTTCCGTGATTTGGCGACTATCAGAGCTTCCCACCCTCAAACAAATTAAACAGACTCTGTGTTTTTATGGCTCACAAATAAGGCACTATACTGATATCAATCCAGTGTTTGATATTGAGCTCATTTTTCCAAGCAGTGAGTCACATTATGATGTGACAAGTCTAACGACAACACTTGCCAATAAGTCGCATGTTAATAGCTATCAAGTCAATAATCTACATGGTTTTATGAATGCTCATTCAGACAATTACCATGATCTTGCTTATCAAAATCAAATTAAACGACTGCGCTTTTTTGTGGAGGGATCATGAATATTCAAGAGTTTTCTAAATTAACCAAACTTTCAGCACACACGCTTCGTTATTACGAAAAATTAGGGTTGTTAAAACAAATATCACGCAATGAAAGTGGGCATCGAGATTTTTCAGAAAAAGACAGAATTTGGGTGGAGTTTGTCAAGCGCCTTAAAGATACCAATATGCCACTTAATGTCATATTGCACTATTCGCAGTTAAGGGAGCAGGGGGTTTCTACTTCTCTTCAAAGGATGGAAATGTTGCAACAACATGCCATGCAATTGCAACAGAAAATTCTGAATGAGCAGAATCATCTCAATATGTTGAAAATAAAAATAGATGATTACAGTAAGTCACTATTGTCTCTTGCTGATTTAGATGCGTTCATTAAAAAGTAAGTGGGCTTACCGGGGGGGATCTTGCAAGTGATTGTTATTACTGTTAAAACAAAAAGCTTTGACTGCTTAGAGTTTACTCTAAGGCGTGCGATCCACGGCACTTAGAGTAAACTCTAAGTAAGCGCTGTATGCACGCATATTTGTACTGTTCATTAATTTTATAGGGGTAATTAAGGTTACCAACTCGGTCGTAAAAATGCGCTGAAAGAATTGCAGCAAGCTAGCAAATACACATTGCTAGCTTAGCGACATACTCCCGCCATAACGAATAACTAAGAATCAATGGGAGCGTGTGGTGTTTTTATCCGCGGTGATAAGACTGTGCCACAAAAGGCATTTTAGTGACGACCATGGCTAATTTTTTGCCACGTACTTCAGCAAAAACCTCAGTATCAAGAGCTGCGAAGCTGGTCTTTATATAAGCCATTGCGACCGGTTTCGCAATGGAGGGACCATAAGTACCACTGGTAACGATTCCAATCTCGTTATCTTGAGCATCAAATAATTTACAACCTTCACGCACGGGTGCTTTTGTTTTTCCTACTAAACCAATACGTTTACGCAATACTTGTTTGGTTTTTATTTGTTCGAGAATTAAGTTACTGCCAGGGAAGCCACCGGCACGTTTTCCATCAGTACGACGACTTGGGCTAATTGCCCATAATAAGCTCGCTTCAACGGGTGTTGTTGTTGAATCTAAATCATGGCCGTATAAACACAAACCACACTCTAAACGTAATGAATCTCGTGCACCAAGACCAATCCATTGGACTTCATCCTGTGTTAATAATTGACTTGCTAATTCAGCTGCTGCATTGGCTGGAACTGAAATTTCATAACCATCTTCACCCGTATAACCAGAACGGCTAACATAACACTCGACACCTGCAAGTTGTAATTTAAGCGCATCCATAAATACCATATCGTTTACCGCAGGATTTAGTTTGCTTAATACGCTGGCGGCTTTTGGTCCTTGCAGTGCTAATAAAGCTCTATCTTCAATGAGTTGTAACTCTACATCGGCAGGTAATTTCGCTTGTATATATTTGATATCTTGCTCTTTACAAGCCGCATTAATAACCACAAAAAGATGATCACCAAAGTTTGTTACCATTAAATCGTCACTAATACCGCCTTGTTCGTTCGTGAAGAATGCGTAACGCTGTTTTCCCGCGGGTAAATCAATAATATCAACAGGTACTAAAGACTCCATGAAACTGGCTGCATTATCACCCACCAAACGTAATTGCCCCATATGTGAAACATCAAATAATCCGGCTTGTTCACGGCAATGTAAATGCTCTTTTTTGACCCCTAATTTATACTGCACAGGCATATCGTAACCTGCGAAGGGAACCATTTTTGCACCCATTTCATTGTGTAATGCATTGAGAGGGGTGACTAATAACTGGTCAGACATTGATATATACTCCAAATAAAGTAAGGTTTTTTTATACATTCATTAGCAATTAGGCAAGGTACTGAGGACTGCGTTTTTCTACCCAGCACCGGGCCAATTGAAACGAATATTGCTAAGAAACGCGCTTCTAACGGTTTAACGCTTCTTCATTACTGGCGATATCATTTTATAACGCATGTTGCGTGCAAATTAAGTAGAATCGCCATGTTATAAACTTTCGAACACAATAAAGGTTCGTTTTAAGACGCAGTGACCCAGAGGATCAATGCATCTTCTTCGCTGGCAGATATCAGCATATGGCCCATATTTGCATCGTAATAAACTGAATCGCCCATCTTTAAATTAACGGGTTCGTAAAATTCTGAAAAGAAGGTAATTTCCCCTTCTAATACCAATAAAAATTCTTCGCCATCGTGGCGGATCCAACCAGAATAATCGCTAAAGTCCCGTGCTCGTACTCGGGATTTAAAGGGCATCATTTTTTTATTGGTTAGCTGAGTGGCTAATAACTCATGCTCATAGGTAGAAGTTGGGTGTGCTTTTCCAGCTTCGTGTCGGGTAATATCACGTCGACCTGTTGCATTGACTCGTTTAGGGGTGGTAAAAAGCTGAGGCATATTAATCTGCAAACCACAGGTTATTTTTTGCATTGCTTGAAAAGTGGGCGATATCTGCTCATTTTCTATTTTAGATAATGTTGAGCGTGCTAGCCCGGTTTTTTGACTGGCTTCTTCTAAGGTCAGGCCTAATGATTTCCGGATTTCTTTTAATCTTTCCCCCAGTTTAACCGGTACAATTTTTTCTGGCTTATTGTCCGTTGAAATCATCATTGAGGGGTAAATATCTAGCCTTTGCTCTTCGCTCATTTAGCCTTCCTGTGCATACTCTGATCATTAATGGTGAATTAGTGCTTATTTTTTATCGTTAGGCTGACAACTAAACAAAGCATATCGAAGATGAATAACTCGCTAAGGACACTATCATAAACATCCCAAATAAAAACACATGTAAAAAAACCGATCTAGATCACACTTTTATTACAAAGTTTCCTTTTGGAAACTTATGTGCAAGCAGAATCTCATAATGTCCATATAATAGAAAAATATTTGCCAAGAACAGGTTATAAAAATGACCCATTTAACACTTAATATTCATTGTGACTGTTTATATATAGCGATTTAAGGTTAAATGGAAAACTGATGAACCTATCATTTTAAACCAACATTAAATAATTCCACTATAGGAAACAAAAGTATTATAAAAGTGTTATGTTGCTTGTTTAAAGTGTACATTTATCTCTTTTGAGCGTAATTTTTTTAAAAAGATTTATATCATTTTATGTTTATTTATCATTGCTAACTAAATTTAAACCAACTATTTTTTAAGGATTTAACATGGAAAACGCATTAAAATTTACAGAAACCCATGAATGGGTACTCGATAATGGTGATGGCACGATCACTATGGGTATTTCTAACCAAGCGCAAACTTTCTTAGGTGATGTGGTTTTTGTCGATTTACCTGAAGTCGGTGATGAAGTTGAAGCAGGCGAGACATTCTCATTGGTTGAGTCAGTAAAAGCGGCTTCTGATTTATACGCGCCAGTAACGGGTGAGATTATTGAGATTAATGAGGAATTAGAAGATACCCCTGAAGCCATTAATGAATCTCCTTATTCAGCAGGTTGGATCGTAAAAATCAAAATGAGTAATGCTGATGAATTAAATAATCTACTATCAAACGAAGATTACCAAGCCGCTAACGAAGAAGAAGGTGCAGACGAGTAAATGCTTAACTATAAAAAGTAGATTAATCTGCTTTTTATAGTAGAACAAAATAGCTGAACAAAATAGCTGAACAAAATAGTAGAACAAAATAGTAGAACAAAAAAATTCATGAAATGATCCGCGCTTGCGAAAGAGAAATTAACCCTAACAAGGCGTGAGTGCAGGAAATAGTTATCCTCACTTCAATATTCACCATGCAGTTAGCGGTAATTTAAGTCAGCAAGAGAGAACCCATTTTGAGTTTTTTTGTTCTTAGCAATGACCTCACTCTGTGCGTTTATTATAATAACGCCCCATAAAAGTATGATTGTTTTAGGAACGCCCATGACCACTACCACACTTATTGATTTATTAAGTGATAATAACGATTTCGCTACTCGCCACAATGGCCCAGATGCAACTCAACAACAAGCAATGTTAGCCACTATTGGTGTAGATTCTGTTGAGCAATTAATTACGCAAACTGTTCCTGTTGCTATCCGTTTACCACAAAAAATGCAATTGTCAGCGCCGTTAAGTGAAACGGATATGCTCTTATCACTCAAAGAGATTGCACAGAAAAACGTTATTAATCGTAGTTTCATTGGTCAAGGTTATTACAATACTTTTGTTCCCAATGTGGTGTTACGCAATGTGCTGGAAAATCCAGGATGGTACACCGCGTATACGCCATATCAGCCAGAAATTTCTCAAGGTCGCTTAGAGTCTTTACTTAACTTTCAACAAATGATCATAGACCTAACGGCCATGGAAATTGCCAATGCCTCGTTACTTGATGAAGCAACGGCAGCTGCTGAGGCAATGACTCTATGTAAACGGGCGAGTAAAAACAAAAGTAATGTTTTTTTTGTTAGCAATCAACTACACCCTCAAACCATTGATGTGATTAAAACTCGTGCGCAGAATATTGGTTACGATATTGTCACCGGTGATCTTGATGAATTACAAGATCACGACGTATTTGGTGCTATTTTACAGTACCCAAGCAGCACGGGTCATATTGAAGATTTAACACAAGTAATTAAAAATGCACATGCTAAAAAGACATTAGTCGCAGTCGCTGCGGACTTATTAAGTTTGACGTTATTAACCGCGCCAGGTGAAATGGATGCGGATGTGGTGATTGGTAGCGCACAGCGTTTTGGTGTACCAATGGGATTTGGTGGTCCACATGCGGGGTTCATGGCAACGCGAGATAAATTTAAACGTACTATGCCAGGACGTGTTATAGGTGTTTCTATAGACAGTAAAGGTAAACCTGCATTGCGCATGGCAATGCAAACACGCGAACAACATATACGCCGTGAAAAAGCGACCTCAAATATCTGTACGGCACAAGCTTTGCTGGCAAATATGGCTGCCTTTTATGCACTTTATCACGGTCCAGAAGGGTTACGTAAAATAGCACGACGTGTACACCACTTTACCGCTATTTTAGCCGCGGGTTTAAAAAGTGCAGGCATTGAACTTGAAAATGAATGCTTTTTTGATACCTTAACGCTTAATACGAAGGAAAACAGTAAAGCGATTTATCACCGTGCTTTAGCTGAAGGAATGAACCTACGCAAGTTTCCTGCCCAAGACAATACCCCCGTACAATTGGGTATTAGCCTTGATGAAACCACAACCGTAAAAGACGTTGAAGACTTGCTCTTGGCAATCACCGGAAAAACATTAAAGGTCGCTGATTTCACTGAGCAAGTGAGTCGTGATGAGTTTGCTGGCATTCCTGAAGCTTGTCGCAGAAGCAGCAAATATTTACAACACCCAATTTTTTCAGCGCACCACAGTGAAACAAAAATGATGCGTTACATGAAGAAATTGGAAAACAAAGATTATTCATTAACGCACGGAATGATCCCACTTGGTAGCTGTACCATGAAGTTAAATGCAGCCGCTGAGATGTTACCTATTACCTGGCCTGAATTTGCACAGATGCATCCCTTTGCACCTAATGAGCAAAGCTTTGGTTACCAAGAACTCACTGAGAAATTTTCAACCATGTTATGTGAAATAACCGGCTATGATGGTTTCTCACTGCAACCTAACTCTGGCGCGCAGGGAGAATACGCAGGTTTAACTGCCATTAAGCGTTACCATCAAAGTCGTGGAGAAGGGCATCGTAACATCTGCCTCATTCCAAGTTCTGCACATGGTACCAATCCTGCAACAGCGTCGATGGTCTCGATGAAAGTGGTGGTCGTGGGTTGTGATGCTTTAGGTAATATTGACCACGCTGATTTAAAAGAAAAAATAGATAAACATCGCAGTGATCTTGCTTGTATTATGATCACCTATCCATCGACTCATGGTGTTTATGAAGAAGCTATCCAAGAGGTCTGCGAGTGGGTTCATGAGGCAGGCGGTCAGGTCTACCTTGATGGTGCAAACATGAATGCACAAGTTGGACTGACTAGTCCAGGATTTATTGGCTCAGATGTCTCACACCTGAACTTACATAAAACATTCTGTATTCCACACGGTGGTGGTGGTCCGGGTGTCGGACCTATTGGTGTAAAAGCGCATCTTATTCCCTTTTTGCCTGGGCACATTGAAGTGACCGAGTCTGCTGACAATAAACATTACGCCGTTTCTGCCGCTGAATTAGGCTCTGCCTCTATTTTACCCATCTCGTATGCTTACATTGCGATGATGGGTGAACAGGGTTTAACGGAATCGACTAAGCTTGCAATATTAAATGCGAACTATGTAATGGAACGTTTACGTCCACATTATCCTGTCTTGTATATCGGCAAAGAAGGGCGTGTTGCGCACGAATGTATTATTGATATTCGCCCTATTGAAGTCACTTCTGGCATTTCAGGTGAAGATATTGCAAAACGCTTAATGGACTATGGTTTCCATGCACCAACCATGTCATTCCCCGTTGCAGGTACGTTAATGATTGAACCAACTGAATCGGAAGATTTAACGGAGCTTGATCGATTCTGTGATGCAATGATTGCCATTCGTCATGAGATTCAAAAGGTTGAAGATGGTACGTGGACATTACAAGATAACCCACTCGTTAATTCACCACATACACAAGTCGATTTGATGGAAGCCACATGGGAACATAGCTATACACGTGAACTTGCTTGTTTCCCATCCGCGCACAGCAAACAGTCTAAGTACTGGCCTGCGACTAACCGTGTTGATAATGTTTTTGGTGACAGAAACTTGATTTGTTCATGTCCAAGTATTGAAAGTTATGTAGAAGATTAGTTTTTAATTAATCCTTTGAAAATGTTAAAAAGCGAATCATAAAGGATTCGCTTTTTTTTAGGGCTTAGAAAGTACAGAACAAATGATGATGCAGATAAACGTTCGTGATAAGCCGATACTTTATCACAACGCAGGGGCCTGTTGCCTTGCCCTAGGGGGCGTTTGCTCGAACATTCGCCCTACGTTGCAATAAGTTAAATATTAAAAAGAAAGTGCTTTTTCAGCTGTTATGTAGGGCATATTATGAGCTAATGCGACACTTTCACAGGTCAACTGACCCGCGATGACATTAAGGCCATTCAATAGGCCTGAATCACTCTTTAAGGCAACTTGATAACCTAGGTTTGCTAGTTTGACGATATAAGGCAAGGTGGCATTGTTAAGTGCAAAAGTAGACGTCCGTGCAACAGCACCGGGCATATTTGCGACACAATAATGAACGACCTCGTCAACAATGTAGGTTGGATCTTGATGTGTCGTTGCATGTGACGTTTCAAAACAGCCACCTTGATCAATTGCAACATCAACAATAGCGGATCCGGGTTTCATTTTGGCAATATGCTCTTTGGTCACTAATTTAGGCGCGGTTGCACCGGGAACAAGTACCGCACCGATCACCAGATCAGCGGCTAAGACCTCTTTTTCTAACGCGTCTGCAGTAGAAAAAATAACTTTAGCTGTATTAGCAAACTGCACATTGAGACTACGCAGTGTATCAATATTACGATCTAAAATGGTGACATCTGCTCCTAAACCTACCGCCATTTGAGCTGCGTTATTACCAACCATGCCTCCCCCTATGATCACGACTTTTGCAGGAGCGACACCCGGTACACCACCTAACAACATACCACTGCCTTGATTTGATTTCTCTAACGTTTGTGCGCCAGCTTGAATGGCCATACGCCCAGCAACTTCTGACATCGGTGCGAGCAGGGGTAGTCCACCTTTAGCATCAGTCACTGTTTCATAAGCAATACACACTGCTTTTGAATCGAGTAATTGCTGAGTTTGTGCTAAATCGGGTGCAAGGTGTAAATAAGTAAATAGAATTTGTTGAGCACGTAACATGGCACATTCAACCGCTTGTGGTTCTTTTACTTTAACAATCATTTCTGCTTTCGCAAAAATCGCAACGGCTTCATCTTCAATGCTCGCACCCACATTAATATAATCTTGATCACTAAAACCAATACCCATACCAGCATTTTTTTCAACAATAACATCGTGGCCATTTTGTATTAATTCACGGACACTGGCTGGCACCATACCAACACGGTATTCATGATTTTTAATTTCTTTCGGTACGCCTATAAGCATAATTATTTCCTTGTTATGGGTGATCAATCATTAGTATATTTTTATTACGCAGGAATATTTATACAAATATTCTTCACAAATAGTATAGGTATTTTAAAGTAGTTTTTTTGACTTTATTGTTTTCTTTATTCGTTCCGATTTAGTTTATAATGCTAAAAATAAACGCTAAATCAGTCAATAAAACTGGTCAGATAGAAAAGGTGTAGTTCATGCCACTAGATAGAATAGACCGTAATATATTACGGGAGTTGCAAAAAAATGGCCGTATCTCTAATGTTGAACTCTCAGAGACTGTCGGGCTAAGCCCGACACCTTGCTTAGAAAGAGTGAAACGGTTAGAAAAGCAAGGTGTGATAAAATCCTATACGGCACTGCTAGATCCACAATATTTAAATGCTTCATTACTCGTTTATATAGAGTTAACACTTAAACGTTCCAAAAATGATGTGTTTGAGCATTTTAATGAAGCCGTTAAAAACCTCGATTCAATTTTAGAATGCCATCTGGTTTCTGGTGATTTTGATTATTTATTGAAAACACGGGTCGCTGACATGTCTGCTTATCGAAAAGTCCTCAGCGAAACCTTACGTGCATTGCCCAATATAAAAGATTCTCGAACCTATGTGGTGATGGAAGAGGTTAAATATTTAACGGCTATTCATATTGCTAATTAACAACCGTTGCCACTTAGTCTTATCGCCCTAAGGGTAATAGAGTAAAGTTTATATGGTATAAACAGCGGGTTACTTTTAGACGCTACAATAACTTTGTGGTCGTTTTTTGATTTTTTGAGTGCGACTACTCTACATTATATTGCCACCTGAACGAATCTTTGAGCGCCTTATGCAAGCCCAACTATACTGTCATTAGCTTTTGTGTATAATGCCTCCGCCACACTAGAATGCCTCATTATTCGTTCATTTAATTTATTAATTCTCGGAAAAAACATGCAAAATAAAAATATTAGTCAAGCCATTTTGTTATTGATATTGGCAAATTTAATGGCTTCTTTTTCCGATGTTTCACTGAAGATTCTTAATGGTGAGGTCCCTACTTTTCAATATGTGTTTATACGACAATTTATAAGCTTATTTTTTATTCTTCCATTTTGGCTTAAATTGCCACAGGAAAAGTATAAAGAGGGCTGTTGTAAAATAACCTTTTGGAGAGCGCAGTTTATTGTTTTAGGCAGTGCTTGTGCAATGGTGGCTATTACTCACCTTTCTTTAGCCACTGCTAATGCCATTTTTTATGTCGCGCCTTTAATGATGTTACCAATGTCAATATTGTTTTTGAAAGAGAGCCCAACACTCAGTAAATATATTGCTACCGCTATTGGTTTTATCGGTGTTCTCATTGTATTACGACCAGAGCAATTTCATTGGGCTGCGATTATTGCACTCGGTAGCGCGTTAACAATGGCGGTTTGTAATATATTGATTCGTCGTTTACCCGCTGCGTTGCATTTAATTTCGACACTTTTCTGGACCACTGTCATGACTTTACCGGCTGCATTTGTATTAGCGATATACCAATGGCAGGTCATTTCGTGGGTGAATATCATGTGGATTGTTGCCATTAATATATTTGTACTGGCTTACCATGCTTTAGTCGTGCTTGCCTATAAAAAAGCACCGGTCAGTAACATTGCATTAGCTGAATATTCTGGTCTCGCTTTTGTCACGTTATTTGGTGTTATGTGGTTTGATGAATTGCCAGATTTCTATACAGCAATGGGAATTCTACTTATCGTCATACCCATGATGCCATTTCCTTGGAAAAATAGTTTACTGAAACAAATAATCAACAAGCTAAAATACTCTAGTAAGTCATTGACTATTAAAGTAAGGATAAATAAATTGCGTGTTAAATAGGGCGCTAGAATAACCCTTCATTAATATAAATATATATTTAATCGTTAAATAACGATTGATCAAACTCGCTAAAAGCCTATAATCGCCTTTTAACGATTAAGAGCTGTGATAATGATTGAATGTGGTCGCCCCAATAATAGATTAATAGCGGTATCAACGGATCAACTCAATCGAGAAAAAGAGTTGGCACAATTAGCCAAAGCACTTGCTCATCCCGTGCGAATTCGTATCTTAAAAATATTGTTTGAATTAAATCAACTTGGTGGATGTTTAAATAGCAATTTAGTTTCTGAATTAGGCCTTGCACAGTCTACCGTATCAGAGCATTTACGTATTTTGATAAAAGTGGGATTCATCAACAGTACCCCTCAATCAACCAAAGTTTGCTACCAAATATCCACTCAAAAACTTCGTTACTTTTCTATTTTATTTACAAACACTTACCAATAAGTGAACAGGCATTATGAATATTAAACTTAATTTTTTAGATCGTTTTTTAACCCTGTGGATTTTTTTAGCGATGGCAGTGGGGGTCATTATTGGCGTATTCTTTGCAGAAGAAGTGTACACTTTAAATGATCAAGTCTCCTTCGGTTCAACCAATGTTCCCCTTGCATTCGGCCTGATTTTAATGATGTACCCACCGCTAGCAAAAGTGAATTATAGCCTTTTACCTAAAGTACTAAAGGATAAAAAAGCAATCAGCCTGTCATTGATAATGAATTGGTTTATTGGACCTATTTTAATGTTCACCCTCGCCATCATTTTTTTGGGCGATCATCCACACTTAATGACTGGCGTTATTTTAATCGGACTTGCTCGTTGCATTGCAATGGTATTAGTTTGGAATGATATAGGTGGTGGTAATAAAGAATATGCAGCCGCACTGGTTGCCCTCAATAGTATTTTCCAAATCATTACTTATAGTTTTTTAGCGTGGTTATTTATTACCATTTTACCGCCTTATTTTGGTGTACAGAGTCAGGTTATTGATATTTCAATCACTGAGATAACTAAAAGTGTTGCTATTTACCTTGGCATCCCTTTTTTGGCGGGTTATTTAAGTCGGCTTATATTGGTTAAATATAAGGGCCAACAATGGTATGTTGAAACCTATATCCCAGCGATTTCTCCGATCACTTTAATTGCGCTCTTAGCAACCATTGTCTTAATGTTTAGTTTAAAAGGAGAGATGATTTTTGAACTGCCTTCACAGGTTATTTTGGTTGCTATTCCGTTAATAATCTATTTTATTTGCATGTTTTTTATCAGCTTTTTTAGCGCTAAAAAACTGGGTATCGATTTTGACAAGAATGCATCCATCGCTTACACCGCGACGGGCAATAATTTTGAGCTTGCTATTGCCGTCTCGATTGCAATATTTGGCATCAATTCTCCCGAGGCATTTGCGGGTGTTATTGGACCGCTTGTTGAAGTCCCTATTTTAATCGCATTGGTCCATATCACCTTGAAAATGAAGAAAAACTATTTTGTTAAAAAATAATTTAGCAAATCAAAGAGGCATGCCTCTGTTATTCTTTTGGACAAGAAAATTGATTGTTAATTTGATGTAGGGGTCATGCTGACGATTGAGGCAAAAAAATAGGGTACGGTCGTTACACTTCATTGTGAGGCACTCGTACAACGCATTAATTTAATGCCTCCAACATCGCTTGAAAAATCAAAAGTTGCATAGAACGATTCCATTTCAGGTAAACAATATAGCTCGAAATGCTTTACCTTCTTCAATTTAGCATGGCTTTTAATCAGACCCATTAATTCCCCCCCAATCCCTTTACCACGACTGGCATGACTTACAATGACATCAAAGATTATCGCTTTGTATGTAAAGTCGCTAATAATGCGCGTAAAGGCAATCAGATTATTATCATTATCGAGTATACCAATGCAAATTTGAGAGCCTTGAACACAGTCGATGGTATCTTCTAGTGAACGCGTTTTAGCCCACCATGCTTCTTTAAATAATTGATGGACTTGTTTTATGTGTTGTTCAGAAAAGTTGTAAATAATGGTCATGAATTAAATCATCTGTAAAATAATATATAGCCATAATACTTTAAGATGCAACGTCAGCAAGCCTTTATTGATTTGCTTTTTTAAGGTTTATTTCGCTAATATTGATAGCAATTCTTCACGAAGCCTGTCGTGATAATAAAAAACCCTCGGCATATTTTTTGGATACCATGAAATATTTTCAAGAACAATAAGTGAAGTATCTGAATCAGGATAATAAGACATCGTTGAGATATATCCTTTAACGTATCCACTGTGACTCCATTCTGTTTGCGCTAAATCAGTGGATAATTGTAACGCAAATCCATAGCCAAGATCTCCCCAACGATGCTTTCTACTCTTGACTTTTTTAACCATTTCTTGATGCATTTCTGGTGACAACAGTCGGCTTTTATGAAGACACTGATTCCACTTGCTCAAGTCATGGGCCGTGGAAATAACACCTCCACTCGGGATCGTCTGGTATGGAAATTGTGATATTAGTAACTCAAGATGCGCTATTTCTTTTTCATGGAATCCATCAACAAGTGAGGTCGGAGGCAGGGTGTTTTTTGCAACTGAAACTGAATCTTTCATGCCACATTGTTGAAATAATTGCATTGCTAATGAAGAATACGATTGACCAGAGACTACAGAGACAATTTTTCCAAGCAGATTATAACCCGTATTTGAATAGGCAAAAACCTCACCTGGTTTTGTTTTAAGGGGGTGAGTAAGTTTTGTGATTCCTGAAGTATGATTAAGTAAGTGCCTGAGCGTAACAACAGAATACCCTTGTTGTTTAATCTCTGGAAGGTAGGTTGAAATTGAATCATCTAACTTCAACAGCTCTTTATCCACTTGTCGCAGAACTAATGTGGCGGTAATTTGCTTACTTAAAGAGCCAATTATAAATTGTGTATTTATATTAAAAGCTGCATTTTCATTATTATTAAGGAGATTATTTGACATGTTAAAAAGAACATTTCCTCCTTGAGTAATATAAGCTACACCACTAAAGTCTCTCGGGTTTTTAAGATCATCCGCTGAAAATACTTCATATAATGCTGAAGATTGAGTGGCATATGTTTGTAGTGGTACAGTCACACAGGGTAGACATACGGATAAAGCTAAAAGTATTTTTTTTAGTTTCATTTTTTCCTGAATAAATGGATATGGCCTAGATGCCCATGTAAAAGACAAAATACCATTAATGCGTTAAGTTAGTGTTTTTTGTACTTGTGGCGTTGCTTATAGTTGGCGTCCCGTTGTTAAAAAGTGAACCCAATCCATTCTATTTTGTTCTTCACACAGAGTAACCGCTTGTTTAACGCCGTAAGGTACGTTGATATGTTTGATATTCCAGCTATTGGGCTCTTTTTCAACGATGGAATATGATGCCATCGAATTATAATTCTCCATTGAATGAACAATGGGGTCGTCATCAGTATATGCCTGCAAGCCGACGCTTCCGGGATTTAAAATTATTTGACCTGTTGTTAATGATACGGTTCGTGGGATATGTGTGTGACCACAACATATAAGTTTAGATTTTTGACCGTTTAGATAATTTATTATTTCACTATCTGAACGCAAACGCGCATAGCCAAGATCAACATTTTCAAGTAAATAAATTAAGTCATCGTCAGGTGTGCCATGACACAAATAAACATCTTCTGTTAATTGAAGATCAAAGGGTAATGATTTCATCCATGCAATAGGCTCAGTACCAAGATCATCAATGATAAATTTCATTGTTAAATTTGAGGAAATTTCAGGTGCTTTCGCTTCAAATATTTGACGATCTTGATTTCCACAAATGGTGATCAGTTGATGTTTGATTAACAGATCATAAGTCGCTCTTGGTGCAATCGGTCCATACAGAATATCGCCGAGATTTACCATAAAATCAATATTGTGTTTTTTTGCGTCAGCAATAACCGCCTCTAGCGCAAATACATTACTGTGAATGTCAGATAAGACTGCAAACTTCATGGGATTCCTCGTAGGAATAAATATAATGGATCCACTCAGGTATTCACCTCTACGTGGGTAAATTTTATAATCAGATCCATAAATTTCAATAATCTAA
>JBAHZV010000171.1:0-12135 GCA_037132845.1 Psychromonas sp. | reverse complement strand
CGCAAAAAACGTAAAGCGCAAGCGCGCTTGCATCAACAACAAAAATCATCAACACAAGAAAATAAAATAACTGCAGAACAACCAAAACAATCCGAAGCCGACAGTAAAAAAGCAAAAATAGCCATGGTGATTGCAGCCGCTAAAGCCAAAAAGTTAGCGCAAGCAGAAAAAAAAGATGCACAAAATGAGGATCTAAAATAATGGCCTTTATCAATTCAAGCTCGCCCCATCAGCGTACTCGTCGTAGTACCTCGCAAATAATGTTATGGGTGATAGCTTGTTTAATACCGGGAGTAGCACTGCAAAGTTACTTTTATGGTTACGCAAACCTCCTACAAATACTATTAGCATCAATCACTGCACTCAGTGCAGAAGCAGCGATTTTAAAAATACGTAAACGCCCTATTATAAATACTTTAAAAGATGCTAGCGCGTTATTAACTGGCATTTTAATTGCGATTTCAATCCCACCACTTGCACCGTGGTGGATTGTGGTTATTGGCACCGGGTTTGCAATTGTTTTTGTCAAACAACTTTACGGAGGGCTCGGCCAAAATATATTTAATCCCGCGATGGCAGCTTATGTATTATTACTTATCTCCTTTCCAGTGCAGATGACAGCTTGGATACCGATGATAAGTTTGCAACCTTTTGAACTATCATTCTTAGATCAGATTAATACCGTATTAACTGGCCATACCTTTGATGGATACAGTGTGGCACAGCTAAGTGTCAGTGTTGATGGATTAACCATGGCAACACCACTTGATACGGTAAAAAACAGTTTACGCGCAGGTTTTACCACCACAGAAATTTTTGATTCTGCCAGTTTTAAGGCATCATCGTCACAGGCAACGTTATGGATAAACCTCGGATTTTTATTGGGTGGGATAATATTACTGACTAAGCGCATTATTCTGTGGATGATTCCAATCAGCTTTCTGGCAGGCATGACCCTTTTTTCATTCATCGCTTTTGCTTACCAACCAGACCTAAATGTCTCCCCTGCCTTCCACTTACTGTCGGGAGCGACAATGTTGGGTGCATTTTTTATTTTAACCGACCCGGTAAGTGCATCAACGACCGTTAAAGGTCGCCTTGTTTATGGTTTTTTAATCGCATTTTTGGTGATCCTCATTCGTAATATAGGAGGTTATCCAGATGCCATTGCCTTTGCCGTATTACTGAGTAATATGTGTGTGCCACTCATTGATTATTATACACAACCTAAGGTTTATGGAGGCAGTGCATAATGCTAACAACCGTCTCTCGTAATAGTTACTTATTAGGTGCTTTTGCAATTATTTGTACCCTAGTCGTTGCCACTGTCAATCAACTGACCAAGCCGATTATTGCGCAACAAGAACAGATCGCCTTGCTCAAAACCATCCATCAACTGATTCCCGAAGACTCATACGATAATGATATTTTTGCCAGCTGCTTTATCGTAAATGATGATAAATTATTAGGTAAGGGACAACCACAACAGGTATTTATCGCTAAAAAAGGCAATACGCCCGTTGCACTCATGTTAGAAGCCAGTACATTTAAAGGTTATGCCGGAGAAATACAACTTGCCATTGGTATTTTTGCCGATGGTAAGGTTGCTGGAGTGCGCGTTATTCGTCATGCCGAAACACCTGGCCTTGGTGATAAAATTCAAACGAATAAATCAGATTGGATCTATAATTTCAATGATAAGTATTACCGAGTAGCAGAAGATGATCGTTGGGAAGTGACCAAGAATGGGGGTAATATTGATGCTTTCACGGGTGCCACAATTACGCCACGTGCCGTGACCTTGGCGGTCAGAGATGCGCTTATCTACTTTGCAAAAAATAAAGAAAAATTATTTAATCAAACGGCTAATTGTGGAGCATTATAATGAAACCTGAAACAACAGCGCCACAAACAACAACGGATACCTCGCTATCTAATGAAGCAAACAAGTCTATTTATAGAGAGTTAAGCTGGCAAGGTCTGTGGAAAAACAATCCTGGTATTGTTCAACTCTTAGGTTTGTGTCCATTGCTCGCGGTGACCAACACGGCTACCAATGCGCTCGGGCTCGCTATCGCCACTCTCTTTGTTTTAATTGCATCTAATTCTTTAATTTCACTAATCCGCCATCATGTGCCCAAAGCAATCCGCATTCCTATTTTTGTGATGATCATTGCTTCATTAGTAACCAGTGTGCAACTATTAATGAATGCTTTCACCTACGAGTTATATTTATCATTAGGGATATTTATTCCCTTAATTGTCACCAACTGCATTATTATCGGACGCGCAGAAGCCTTTGCATCCAAAAACAGCGTTAAACATGCGGCTTTTGATGGACTAATGATGGGTCTTGGATTTAGTGCAGTGTTATTATTGCTCGGTGCAGTACGTGAAATATTAGCCCAAGGCACACTCTTTGATGGGATTGAAACCATGCTCGGTGAATGGTCAACAATTTTCACTATCACACTGTATCAAACTGATACCAGCTTTTTATTAGCAGCCTTACCACCCGGTGCGTTCATCATCATGGGCTTAATTATTGCACTTAAAAATAGTATCGATAATAGGATCAAAGGTGAATAAAGAAAAACGCTTACAAATATTAACGCGTCTGCGTGATAACAACCCGCACCCTGAAACGGAGCTTAATTTTAGTAGCCCTTTTGAACTATTAGTCGCAGTAACCCTGTCTGCACAAGCTACCGATGTGAGCGTCAACAAAGCCACTGATAAGCTCTTTGTTATTGCGAATACCCCTGAAGCAATATACAACCTCGGCGAAGCAGGCCTAAAAATCTACATTAAAACCATTGGTCTCTTTAATAGTAAAGCGCGTAATGTGATTAAAGCCTGTAAAATGCTCATTGATTTGCATCACAGTGTTGTCCCTGAAAATAGAGAAGCACTTGAAGCGTTACCGGGTGTCGGTAGAAAAACAGCAAATGTGGTATTAAATACCGCGTTTGGGTGGCCGACTATCGCGGTTGACACACATATCTTTCGTGTTGCTAACCGCACTAAATTGGCGATGGGAAAAAATGTTGACCAAGTAGAAGCGAAACTATTAAAGGTCATTCCAGATGCCTTTAAAGTGGATGTTCATCATTGGATTATCCTACATGGGCGTTATACCTGTATTGCACGAAAACCCCGTTGTGGCTCCTGCATTATTGAAGATTTATGTGAATTTAAAGAAAAAAACGAGCTCTAATAAAAAGCAAAAAACCGAGCAAAGGCTCGGTTTTTATGTTTACTAGCAGAAATTAAACGTCTACTGCGTCGCCGCTTCCGTACCACGAAATCGTTTAGTGATACCGTTTAGGAAGTTACGTAACAGCTGGTCACCACACTCTTTATAGTTACGGTGATCTTTTTTACGGAATAATGCAGACAACTCTGATTTAGAAACAGGGAATTCGGCAGAGTCTAATGCATCAAGCATATCTTGCTCTTTAAAGTTTAAGGCAATGCGTAACTTACGCAGAATATCATTGTTACTTAAAATCGCTTTAGCAGGTAAAATAATTGGGCTTGAACCTTCTTTTTTACCCCTTTTTTCATTAATAACACCGTCTAAAAAAAGAGATAAAAGACTATCACGACAGAATAAAAAACCCTCTTCACCTTCTTTGGCAATGATGCTGTGTAAGTAGTTCTCATCAATTGCATTATCAACCGAAGCAAAAATTTCTAACATTTTTTTATCGTTTAGTTGTAGTGCGTAACGTACACGTCGTAAAACATCATTGGTGATCATAGTATCTCTTATCTAGTAAAATTTAAAACGCTATTATATACCCATGAGACTTCAAGATGCAAAGCCAGCAAGAAAAATTGCGCCGAGATATTAGCTGGAAAAAGGCAGGTCTAACGGCTTCAATCGAAATGTTATCACAGCGCCTACTTTACCTCACGGCTAACCCTTTTAGGATTAACGTGTTTATTATAATCCTTCCAAGAAAGGATTAACGCAAATAATCGCTCGAAAGGTCAGCATGTTGCGCCTTGGCCTTGCTATCTGAGTGAGCGATAAATAAAGCATCTTGATTGGTAACCAGCCGATAGGATATTTCCCCCTTCTGCACTGATGTCTATTTTTAGCGAAAAAGACGATCTTCTAATTGATCAATGGTCATTTTTGCTTTTCTAATGGTCACTTCCGCACACTCGCTCTGGCTACCCACTAAATCAGAGCGGATAAATTTGTGCGTTTGTAAGGTATCGCCCTCCCCTTTTGTAATAGTAGCGGCAACACGAAATTGCCCGCCTTCTCTAATGGGGGTAGGCACAATGGAGAAACCATTATATTTAATCGCAATATCTGTATCAGCACTGACTGAAAACATTGATTTTAAAAAAGAGAAAAAGCCCATTACGTTATTCCTTCTATTATTATGGATAAAAAATTTTAACGTATATTATACCCGTTACCGATCAAGATGATAGCAATCGGAAAAAGTATGTGATCTAATATTACGCACAAAGAATAAACGAGTTCAAGGGCTACAATTTCTGTAAAGGGTCTATCCATGTATGATTTTTTACTCAATATCTCCTCATATAACCAACTGACAGTGTAAACTAAAAATTACATAGTCAATTAGTTATATATGAGCTAATAACACAGATAAGATTATTCTTTTACACCACCTAACATGATGCCTTTGTTAAATGATTTCTGTACCCATGGATAAATAAGTAATACCGGTATAATGGAACAAACCATAATAGCAGAGCTCACGGTTTCATATGAATATGCGGCGGTAATTAAGGTACTAGCAAAGGTATCATCATCGCTTAATTGGGTAATTATTTGACGTAAATAAACTTGCAAAGGCACTTTATCTTCGTCTCTTAATAAGACCATTGCCCAAAAGAATCCATTCCAACGCGCCACGATACAAAACAGTGTGATGGTTGCAATCGCAGGTTTAGCGAGAGGAATGAAGACCTGCCATAATACTTGGAAATCATTGGCACCATCCATCCGAGCAGCTTCTTCAAACGAAGCAGGCACGGCTTCGAAAAAGTTTCTCAAGAGGATAATATTGAATGCATTACATGCGAAGCCAATAATAATACCGATGTAACTATCAAGTAATCCTAAATCTTTCATATTCAAGAAAAAGGGGATCATGCCAGCATTGAACCACATGGTAAATGCGATCAACATATTCCAATACTTTCTACCCGCTAACTGGGGTCGAGAAAGCGCGTAAGCACCAGGAATAATAATGACCAGACTCGTTATCGTACCGCCAATGGTATAAATAAAGGTATTCATATACGCTTGCCAGAACGCGGGATCAAATAAAACAAGTTCATAAGCTGCCAGCGTGAAATCGACCGGTGTCAACATGACCTCACCTGCGGTCACCGCATCTCCTAAACTAAAAGATAACGAAGTCACGTAAATAAAGGGGTACAATGTACTAATAGTAAACATCGAGACTAAAAACATATTTAAATAAACAAATGCTTTATCTCCCTTTGAATACAAATTCATATTTTCTGAAAAACTCATAATATTTCCTTACCAAAGAGACGTGTTAGAAACACGTTTGCTGATTGTATTTGCAGTAATAACTAATAAGAAAGCAATAACCGCATTAAATAATCCTGCTGCTGCCGCCATATCATATTGTGCAGCTTGTAAACCTTGACGATAAATAAAGGTACTGATGACATCGGCTGTTTGATACGTGGCAGGCTGGTAGAGCATAATGATCATCTCAAAACCAACTTCTAAAATATTACCAATACGAATGATCAGCATGATTAAAATCGTTGGTAAGATACAAGGCAGGGTTATTTTATACATCATTTGAAAACGTGTCGCGCCATCAACCACAGCCGATTCATACAGGGATGGATTAACACCCGACACGGCCGCTAAGAAGACAATTGAACCAAAGCCCGCTTCTTGCCATATACCGGTACCAACAAATATCGTTCGGAACCATTCAGGTTTAATTAAGAAATAAACAGAGTCATATCCGAATGCATTGAGCATTAAGTTAATAACACCTGTCGAAGGCGCAAACGCGGTGATAACAATACCTGCAATGATAACTGCCGAAATAAAATGTGGTAAGTAAACAATGGTTTGTGCAGTTCTTTTAAATTTAGGGTTAAGTATTTCGTTAAACATTAACGCTAAAATAATAGGCACTGGAAAACCAAAGATGAGACTTGCACCACTTATCATGACGGTGTTTTTAATCGCTCGAATGAATTGATCATTTTCAAATAAAGTATAAAAATGCTCTAAACCAACCCAAGGACTTTCAGTAATACCTTTAAAGATACTGTAATCTTTAAAAGCAATTTGCAGACCATACATAGGTTTATAAAGGAAAACGATAAACCAAATAACAGTTGGGGCCAACATCAGGTAAATTTGCCATTCTTTTTTAAAATGCATTACTAGCCATTTTAATTTTTTAGTCAATATCGAATTTTGCATGCTTGATGAATCGTTCACACCTGGCATCGTATCTTGTATCGTATCTTGCATAATATTTACCTAGTTTAATTAACCATCATTGCGTTTGTAGTGGTTTTATCAAACACTGTGATTGCATTTTGACGGAAGTAAAGTTTGCTCAAGTTTTCCAAATTATTTACTTTCCCATGCGTTTCAACTTTGATAACAAATTGCTTACCTAAGAATTTACAATGTAACAACGCCTCAGAACCAAGTGTCTCAACGAGATCAATCTTAACGTTAATTTCAGTCGCCCCTTCAGAGGGCTCAATCTCGATATATTCAGGGCGAATACCGAAGATAATTTCATCACGGTGTGTCAACTCTTTAAGCGTAGGAATAAGACAACGTTGACCATCAAACAAGGCATAACAGCCTTCATCAGTGACTTCCGCAGTTGCTTCAATTAAATTCATTGGTGGCGAACCAATAAAGGTCGCAACAAAGGTATTTTTGGGCGTATTAAACAATTCCATTGGTGTGCCCACTTGCTCAATGCGACCATCACTCATCACAACGATACGATCTGCAAGTGTCATTGCTTCAATTTGATCGTGGGTAACATAAATACTAGTAACACCTAAACGTTTATGAAGTTGTTTAATTTCAGCGCGCATCTGGGTTCTTAGTTTTGCGTCTAAGTTAGACAGTGGTTCATCAAAGAGGAATACTTTAGGATGACGTACAATCGCGCGACCCATCGCAACACGTTGCCGTTGACCACCCGATAAATCGGCAGGACGCCTATCAAGCAACGGTGTCAGTTCAAGCACTTTCGCAACATCTGCAACGATTGTTTTTATTTCGTCTTTTGGTACTTTACGAATACGCAAACCAAATGCGATATTTTCAGCAACAGACAAATGCGGATATAAAGCATAATTCTGAAAAACCATCGCAATATCTCTGTCCTTTGGTGCGACATCATTAATAACACGATCCGAGATACTGACCTCACCACCTGAGATTTCTTCTAACCCAGCGAGCATTCTTAATGTCGTAGATTTACCACATCCAGAGGGCCCAACAAGCACCACAAATTCTTTTGATTTTACTTCTAAATCGATACCGTGAACCACCGTTACGTCCCCGTAACGTTTTACTAGATTTTTTAATTTAACAGTCGACATATATACTCCATTACGTCAGGAAAAGGACTTCTAATTCCATTTACATACTTTGTTTAGCGATAATATGATTTATTAATACTTTATAGCGCACAAAGAGTAAAATGCTGCGTGCTTGTTATTGAAACTAGGTCATTGTTTTGAACTGTTTTATATGATTTATTGAGGCATGGCGCTATATTTAAATTTGACAATTCACTTTTTTTTGCGCGTCAATTTACCGTTAATGTTAAAAATATTGTTTTAAATCATAGAAACAAATAAAAGCAGTGATTTTATTCAGAGTATAACGAGCGACACAGTGTAATTGAAAACATAAGGGAGTGAGACGAATAGATTTTCGACTGAAAAATGAAGGGTAAACAGGCTCAATTAATTTTTTTTCACAAGAAGCTTGTTAATAAATTGTTAACCGTTTGTGTTTGATTAATGTCGATATGAAGGTTAACGAAATAATCCATCGCAAGATAACAAAGAAATAGTTTGTTATCTCCAGTAAGCGCGATGCGCTATTAATGACGGTTGCGATTAACCAACCGAGAAAGGATTTTTTAGACAAGGATAAGTGTGCCTTGTCTCAGTGCCCAAACTAGTTGCTGGTTACCGCTAGCAACTAAATTAAGTAGCCAATACCGTCCCTCGCTAATGCCTTAAATGTGAATACCTCTATTCTGTACGTAGTTAAATGTGGGACGCGATTTCTCGGTGAAAAATTTAGCAAGCAATGAGTTGAATATATTCTATGCAGCGTTTGCTTGTAAAACAATCAGCAACTCATTTGCAATCAAAGTAATCAAATCTACTGATACGGCATTTCCCGCTTGTTTATAAAGCGGTCCATTAGCCATATTTTTAGGTAATGAGTAACCATGACCAATCGGAAACCCTTGTAATTTAAAGGTTTCAACGGGCGTTAACTTTCTTACTCCGTCTGACACTCTTATCAATGCTACATTATGACCACCGGTGCCCATGTTTGCTGTAAGTGTAGGGCAAACGCCATTAGCATTCTTACGCACATACATACCACGACGCACCTGATAAAACTCAAACGCTTCGTTTATCTGCTCACTGATATTGATACGTTCTTTTTTGCGTTTATGCACTGGCAGATTGTTATACTGCGCCTCTGTTAAAAAGTAATGTGGATATTTCTCATGGGTATAATAATAACGCTCTAGTTGTTGTCTATTTTTATGAAGTTCGAGTACCTTACTGATATTATTTCGACGGTCATGGTCAGAATGATTCAATTTAAACTCATCTAAGCGTTCAAACATGGTAAAACCATCTGCATCAGCTTGAGATAAGAAACAGACAATAAACATACGTTCACGGTTTTGTGGCAGTCGTGTATAGGTTTTGGTATTTAATACCGCATCTTTAACGATATAACCCGCATTTTCAATTTCAGCTTTAATAACCCGATAAGTCCGTCCATCATCATGGCCTCGTAAGTTTTTCACATTCTCTAAAAACAAGATACGCGGTTTATGTGAACTTTTATGCAGATCATTCACTAAATCAATAATGCTATAAAAAAGATGACCACGATGATCATCAAAACCTTTACGACCGCCGGCAATACTAAAAGCTTGGCAAGGGAAGCCACCCGTTAAAATATCAATGGGCTGTGCAAGCATAGCCGCTTTTTTATTTTCAAACTCAAGACGCGTATTATCATTTTCAACACGCTCAGGTTTGACTATTTTTTCGATATCACCCGTGATAAGAGAATGTTTAAAATTATGCTGATAGGTTTTTGCTGCATTTTCATCCAATTCGTTCGCCCAAACTAATTGATAACCCCCCTGTTTATTGCGGGCATTTTGAAACCCTAAACAAACGCCACCAACACCAGCAAATAAACTGCCTACTTTATAATTCATTTTTCATTTCCAAAATTAATTGTTCAAGACTACTTAAATCACCACTTTGAATATAATAATTATCAGCATCTACTTTTGTTTTTTTATTTAATATTGCCCCTTGTGGCAACAATTGTTGGCAAGTAATAACCTCCACTAAATCTTTATGAGTTAAATAACCTGGAATATCAAAATACCACCTTTGGCTTTTGATTAACTGCAATAACTCTTGTTTATTTATTGTATTAACATATAGATATTTATTTGATTTTAATAGGTTATCACCATCTGACTTAATTCTGACTAGAACAAAAAAATCAAAAAATGCAGGTTTCCCCGTCTTCAAATTAGGTTTATATTGCCCTAATTTATTCCAATCCTTACACTCAAGAAGTAATAAGTTCCCGTAATACTTTGTTGATTTGATCGAAAAATACTTTTCTTTTAATTGCAAATCACAATCATCCCATTCTAATAAGCCATAAACGTCAAAATTAGGGGGTGATAACTGTTGATAGAGTGCACGATTAAACTGAAAAAAATAATTATAAACAGCAAGCTCAGAAAGTTTTCCTTGAAATGCATTGATGAATATTTCACTATTTTTCCGATGATGAGTACCACCACTACGGTGATCTCGGTGTGCTCCTTTTTTAGCAAAGCTCATCGCATAAGCAAACTCAAAAACATCATCAATAGTTTCATCTTTAAAGTGAGGAAAAAAATTCATATATTCTCTTTTATAATTAAGCGAATAATGGTTCTCTCTTTGCGTCAGTCGATGCATTACCGCCCCCCCTAATTAAGCATTACCTTTAACTTTTAGCTGTTGCTCGGCCGCAAAGTTCAACATACGATCTAATGATACTAATGCAGCTTTAGCAATGTGTTCATCAACATCAACCTCATGCCCAGAGGTATCGATTAAAGCATTGTAGATTGCTTTTAAGCCATTCATTGCCATCCAAGGACAATGAGCACAGCTGCGACAGGTTGCACCATCTCCAGCGGTTGGAGCGGCAAATATCTCTTTGTCAGGGCAGACTTGCTGCATTTTATAAAAAATACCAGTGTCGGTTGCAACGATGAGTTGTTTGTTAGGTAATGTTTTCGCTGCATTAATTAGCTGACTCGTTGAACCAACAACATCAGCCATATCAACCACACTCTGTGGCGATTCAGGGTGAACTAAAATAGCAGCATCTGGGTAAATAGCTTTCATATCCCGTAAAGCAGAAGCTTTAAACTCATCATGCACAATACAATCACCTTGCCACATGATCATGTCAGCTTTAGTTTGCTTCTCAATATAACCACCTAAATGGCGATCTGGGCCCCAAATTATCTTTTTATCTTGGCTATCTAAATGTTCAATAATCTCCAATGCAATACTCGAAGTAACCACCCAATCTGCACGTGCTTTTACCGCAGCCGAGGTATTTGCATACACCACCACAACTCGCTCTGGATGTTCATCACAAAAGTCACTGAATGCATCAACAGGACAGCCTACGTCAAGTGAACAGGTTGCTTCAAGTTCCGGCATTAACACGGTTTTATTTGGAGTGAGTATTTTAGCCGTCTCTCCCATAAAGCGTACACCCGCGATAATGAGTGTTTTGGCTTTATGATCTCGTCCAAAGCGAGCCATCTCTAACGAATCAGAAACATAACCACCGGTCTCTTCCGCTAATGCTTGGATCTCAGGATCTGTGTAGTAGTGAGCAACTAACACCGCATCTTTTTCAATCAACAGTTTTTTTATTTTTTCTTTATAGTCAGCTTTCTCTAGTACAGACAAAATAACTGGTTTGGGAGGAAATGGATAATCAGATCCAATAAGGGGAGATAGTTTGCTCATCATCAACTCTTCGATATTAAAATGGGGTGCATATTATAACAATTCAAGAAACGAATGTGTATATAATAAAACTGAATTACATTAAAAACACAGTGGAGGTCTTTTATTCTGGGAGTGGTGGGCCGTGAAGGATTTGAACCTTCGACAAATGGATTAAAAGTCCACTGCTCTACCAACTGAGCTAACGGCCCATATAAAGATATGGTTATGGTTTTTATTCTTAATACGCTTTTTAAATTAAAAGTGTTTCAATAGCTCTACCAACTGAGCAACAACCCATATAAAGATATGGTTATGGTTTTTATTCTTAATACACTTTTTAAATTAAAAGTGTTTCAATAGCTCTACCAACTGAGCAACGGCCCATATATAAAATATGGCTTTGGTTTTTATTCTTAAATACACTTTTTAAATCAAAAGTGTTTCAATAGCTCTACCACTGAGCATACATATTTAATATTATCACTTTTGAAAAGTGGTGGGCCGTGAAGGATTTGAACCTTCGACAAATGGATTAAAAGTCCACTGCTCTACCAACTGAGCTAACGGCCCATATATAAAATATGGCTTTGGTTTTTATTCTTGAATACGCTTTTTAAATCAAAAGTGTTTCAATAGCTCTACCAACTGAGCTAACGGCCCATATATGTAATATGGCTTTGGTTTTTATTCTTGAATACGCTTTTTAAATCAAAAGTGTTTCAATAGCTCTACCAACTGAGCTAACGGCCCATATATGTAATATGGCTTTGGTTTTTATTCTTGAATACGCTTTTTAAATCAAAA
>JBAHZV010000100.1:0-33759 GCA_037132845.1 Psychromonas sp. | reverse complement strand
CTAGGGTTCGACAATCAGATAAATGCAGTGCCGAATGTCCCCGGTAAATACAATTTAATTGCGACCTATGGGCATGGTGATGGGGGTCTATTACTTGCTGGGCATACCGATACTGTGCCCTACGATGAAAAGGGATGGGATACCGACCCTTTTACCGTTGTTGAAAAAGATAATCGTTTATACGGCTTAGGCACCATTGATATGAAAGGTTTTTTTGCTTTTGTTATTGACGTTTTAAAAAACATGGATCTTTCTAAACTCAATAAACCACTGCGTATATTAGCGACCGCCGATGAAGAAACGACCATGTCCGGCGCGCAAGCAATCGCACTGCAAAAATCGATTAAACCCGATTATGCGGTGATCGGTGAGCCAACCGGCATGGTACCGGTGACCATGCATAAAGGGCATATGTCTGAAGGCATCCGTATTACCGGGCGTAGTGGTCATAGTTCTGATCCAAATAATGGACTCAATGCCATTGAAATAATGTATTTAGTGATTGGTGAATTAAAAAAAGTACAACAAACATTCAAAGATAAATATCACAATAAACATTTTGCCATTCCTTATCCAACCCTTAATTTTGGTGCGATTAATGGTGGCGATAGCCCCAATCGAATTTGTGGTTGCTGTGAGCTACATATTGATATGCGCCCTGTTCCAGGGGTCAGTACTAATGAATTGTTTATTACTGTTAAAGAGTCACTCAAAGAGATTGAAAAACGCTACCCTAATAGTGTTGATATATACCATTTGCATGATCCTATTCCCTCTTACCAGTGCCCACAACATTCTGACTTAATAAAACAAGCAGAAATATACACAGGTAACCAAGCGCAAAGCGTAAATTACTGCACGGAAGCACCTTTTGTCGAGCAACTCGGTTGTGACACTATCGTTTTAGGACCCGGTCATATTGCACAAGCACATCAATCCAACGAGTACTTAGATCTCTCTTTTGTAAAACCCACACAAAAGGTGATCACCAAACTAATTCAACATTATTGTGTAAGTTAATGACAAAATATTGTTGTAAAAATAAGCACGAAGCGGGTCAGTAAGTTTGACTGTGCGCACTATTATGGTAATTTATCGTAATTTTACAGACTTATATGTCATGTTTTTACAGAAAGAGGTTTTTATGACAGAACAATATACAAACTTACGCAGTAATGTTGGTTTATTAGGACAGTTACTGGGTAAAAGTATTAGTGAACATTTAGGCAAAGAATTTCTTGATAAAATAGAAAAAATTCGACAGCTTTCTATCTCTTCACGAGCAGGGAATACGCAGGATGGAGAAACCCTCATCACTGTCTTAGCTAACCTTTCTGATGATGAATTATTACCCGTTGCACGCGCCTTCACTCATTTTTTAAACCTCGCTAATATCGCCGAACAATTCAACGATATATCACGCTACTGTGATAGTGGCGCTTGTGCACCGGATCCAATTAGTCAACTGATTGCAAAATTAAAAAATTCAGATGTTTCTGAAGAAAGCATTAAAAAAGTAATTAGTGAACTCTCGATGGATATGGTATTAACCGCGCATCCAACTGAGATATCGCGTCGCACACTCATTAATAAACATACGGCAATGAATGACTGTTTAAGCTTGCTAGAACTCTCTGATATTACGGATAAAGAACGCGACCAACTACTTGATCGTCTTGAGCAACTCATCGCTCAAGCATGGCACACGAACGATATACGTAAAAAGCGCCCAACACCGGTTGATGAGGCAAAATGGGGTTTCGCTGTTATTGAAAATAGCCTGTGGGAAGCAGTGCCTCTTTATGTACGTGAATTAGATAAAAAATTACAAGCGGGCTTGGGCATCTCCTTGCCACTGAATGCTTCGCCAATTAAATTCACCTCGTGGATGGGTGGAGACCGAGATGGTAATCCATTTGTGACCGCAACAGTAACAAAAGAAGTATTACTCACCAGTCGCTGGGTCGCACTCAGTTTATACCTTAAAGATATTAAACAATTAACGAGTGAATTATCGATGAGTGATTGTGATGAACAATTACGCGCAACAGTCGGTGATGTTGATGAGCCTTATCGCACGATCCTGCGTAAGCTTCGTGGCGATCTAAAAGAAACACTGACCGCATTAGGGGCCATTTTACAAAATAAAAAAAGTGAGGCACGAGATTTAATTATCAGCACGGATCAATTAAGCAAACCAATTGAACTTTGTTATCAATCTCTTAAATCATGCGGGATGCATTCTATTGCCAATGGATTGATTTTAGATATCCTACGCCGTGTTGCCTGTTTTGGTGTAAACCTTGTCAAACTCGATATCCGTCAAGACGGTGAGCGTCATGGTGATACATTGTCTGAATTGACACGTTACCTCGGTCTTGGTGATTACAACGCATGGAATGAAGAAGATAAGCAAGCGTTCCTATTGCAAGAACTTAATAGTAAGCGCCCACTGATACCCGCGTCATGGAAGCCCTCAGCCGAAATACAAGAGGTATTAGATACTTGTAAAGTGGTTGCAGAAACAGATCCAAATGCATTAGGTATTTATATTATTTCAATGGCACGCCAAGCCTCTGACGTATTAGCGGTACAATTATTATTAAAAGAAGTGGGTTGCCCTTTCCGTATTCCGGTTGCTCCACTGTTTGAAACATTAGATGATCTTAATAACGCCAAAGAAGTCATGGAGCGCTTATTTGCGGTTGATTGGTACCGCGGTTATATCAATGGTGAGCAACATGTCATGATTGGTTACTCTGATTCAGCTAAAGATGCGGGCGTGATGGCGGCTAATTGGGCGCAATATCAGGCACAAGAAGCATTAATAAAAATCAGTGAAGACAATGATATCCAATTAGTCTTGTTCCATGGACGTGGTGGTACAATTGGTCGTGGTGGTGCACCTGCCCATCAAGCCTTATTATCTCAACCTCCTGGCTCATTAAAAGGAGGGTTACGTGTGACTGAACAGGGCGAAATGATCCGCTTTAAATTTGGTTTGCCAAAAGTCGCACTACAAAGCTTGAATCTTTACACGGCAGCTGTTTTAGAAGCAAACCTAATACCGCCACCGGCACCTAAACAAGAATGGCGTGACCTGATGGATCAATTTGCCGAACAATCTTGTCAGGAATATCGACATTTTATCCGTGAAGAAGAAGATTTTGTTCCTTACTTTCGCAGCGTAACGCCTGAACTTGAGTTAGGAAAGTTAGCCTTGGGCAGTCGCCCAGCAAAGCGTAAACCCAATGGTGGCATTGAAAGTTTACGCGCCATTCCATGGATCTTTGCATGGAGCCAAAATCGTTTAATGTTGCCTGCATGGCTAGGCGCAGGTAATTCATTAAAAACATTACTCGATGAAGGTAAAAAAGAGCTTTTACAAGAAATGTACTGTCACTGGCCGTTCTTCCATACACGTTTAGAGATGTTTGAAATGGTATTCTTGAAAGCAGATGAAAGCATCACGCGTTTCTATGAAGAGCGTCTTGTTCCTGAATCGTTATGGCCTCTTGGTCAGCGTTTACGTGATAACTTAGCCCTGACACGTGAAACTGTACTGGAAACCATTCCGGAGCATAAACTACTGCAAGAGCAACCTTGGATTAAAAAAGCCATTGCACTGCGTAACCCTTATGTTGATCCATTAAACATGTTGCAAGCTGAGCTACTTTCTCGTTCACGAAAAAATGGTGATGAAATTTGTCCGGTGATAGACCAAGCATTAATGGTAACTATCGCAGGTATTGCGGCAGGTTTACGTAATACTGGTTAATCAACATCCAATGCTATTCAATAATCAGAGTGTTGATTGCTAAAAGCCGAAGAGTCGCGCAACAGTTTTGCTGCTGAGCGACTTTTTATCCTTTTAAGAACAAAAACGGCACTTGCTAAGTCAGCCTCGTTTCTCCCCCTCCACAAATTGTTGGCCCCTTGTAAATATAAATTCGAGGATTAACTTGAACTATAAGCTTCTCTTAGAATATGATTTAGCAACTAATACCAGTTCCATTAATGTAATGGTCAAATATTACGCAGGAAAAACAAACAAGTTCAAGGTGGAAATTGCAGTAAATGGTTATTCCCTTTGCAATATTTTCAACAAAGAAATCGTTTGTTTTAACCAGTAAGATAGATCAGTTATTTAGTGGAATTGGTATAATACCTCTTTCCTTAATCACAGGTTTAACTTTAATGCCCCACACCATAACAGTGACCCTTGATACACTTGGCTTACGTTGTCCAGAACCGGTCATGATGATTCGTAAAACCGTTAGAAAAATGCAAGCCGATGAGCTGTTAGAAGTGATTGCCGACGATCCCGCAACAACACGTGATATCCCCAGCTTCTGTCGATTTATGGATCATACTTTAATAGAAATTAATATTGAGCAATTACCTTACCGATACCTGATAAAAAAAGGGCGCTAATTTAAAGTATTTGATAAATATAAAAGACAAAAAAGTCCACCGTAGTGGACTTTTTTATTGTAGCGAATCAACTCATTAAGTTAATCGCTATAACCATTAGGGTTAGCGGACTGCCAACGCCATGTATCTTGCATCATCTCAGCTAAACCACGCTCAGCTTGCCAATTAAGTTCGGCTAAGGCTTTTTCAGGGGCCGCATAACAAGCGCCAATATCCCCTTCTCGGCGTGGTGAAAGATGATAAGCGATGGTTTTATTACTCGCCAATTCAAATGCTTTCACCATTTCCAATACCGAATACCCCTTACCAGTGCCAAGATTATAAATATTAACCCCGCGAGTTTGGCTTATTTTATGTAATGCTTTTAAGTGTCCAAGTGCTAAATCAACAACATGAATATAATCGCGCACTCCGGTACCATCTTTCGTCTCATAATCATCACCAAAGACCGCCAAGGCTTTTAATTTACCAACCGCCACTTGAGCAATGTAAGGTAATAAATTATTCGGAATACCATTGGGATCTTCACCAATTAGACCCGATATATGTGCGCCCACTGGGTTGAAATAACGTAATATTGCAAATGACCAACGTGGGTCAGATTTTGCAACATCTTGTAAGACCCTCTCCACCATCAATTTTGAAGTACCATAAGGGTTGGTTGTGCCACCGACGGGGAACTCTTCACGAATAGGTAAGCTAGCAGGATCCCCATAAACCGTCGCAGATGAGCTAAACACCAAATTAAAGACACCGGCATCTGCCATCGCATCTAATAACGTCAAGGTTCCTTGAACATTATTTTGGTAATAAAGGACCGGTTTTATAACGGACTCGCCAACCGCTTTTAAGCCTGCAAAATGGATAACGGATTGAATGTTATGTGTTGCGAAGACACGCCCTAAAAAAGCTTTATCTAAAACATCACCCTCATAAAAAGTACAACTTTTAGCTGTTATTTTTTCAACACGTGTTAATGATTCTTGCGCTGAGTTACACAGGTTATCAATAACAATAACCTCTTGATTTGTTGACAAAAGCTCTAATACCGTATGAGATCCGATATAACCCGCCCCACCCGTAACTAAAATGGCCATAATACTTCCCATTAATAAATGATGGATAAATTTTAACACGCACAAGGGCATAAATTAAAGATGATTTTTATTGTACTAAATTTGAAAGATACCAAAACTGAACAAGCGCTACCCCTTAGCAATAAAACAGATTGATTAAATACCAGTATTTGACAATGAGACAAAAAATGTCGATTGAACCCATTAGCTCTTCTGCTGTCTACCAATGAGATGCTCTGCTCATGGCTTGCTGAATTTTCACCTTGAATAATAAGGGAAATATTCAGCATGATGTTTAACTATTTACATAGCATTTGAATTTATAGCATAAATTAAATATAATTTTTATTGCATAAAAGTATTAATTGACGATAATGAACGTTCATTCATTAGTTAAGAGTCACGATGGGTAAACGCGATGATATATTAGAGGCTGCTGAGCAGTTACTCGCAGAACGTGGTTTATATGGTTTATCAATGAAAGTACTTGCTAAAAAAGCTGGCATTGCAGCAGGTACTATCTACCGTTATTTTGAGAACAAAGAGATGTTAATGGTCGAATTGCATCACCATGTTAGCGCTGAAGCATCAAAAACTATTTTTTTGAGTTGGTCTGAGGAACAAACACCCGAGCACAAACATACTTTACTGTGGAATAATGCATTCAATGCGGTACTAGATAATCCTCAACGCTCAATCGTCATAGAAATGTTATATTGCATGCCAAATATTAATAAAAATAATACTAATATTTTTGAAGAAACGGCTTTTGCTCCTTTAGTCAATTTTTATCAACAAGGGATAGATGAGCAACGTTTCCATGATTGGCCGGTACCAGCATTGATGTCACTGAGCTTCCAGAGTGCCATTCACTTAGCAAAACGTGTACAGAGAGAAGAATTACAGATAGATGAAGAAATATTGAGGCAGGTATGCCTTGCATCATGGCAAGTGATTCAAAAAACATCACAATTAAATTTAACAACACATAATAATTAAGGTAATACAATGAAAAAATGGATCGCTTCTGCAATCGTGTTAGCCATTGTGGTTTTTGGCAGTGTCATTGGATTTAATATATTCAAAGCACAAAAAATCAAAGAATATTTAGCTAACCGCCCCATTCCTGAATTTTCGGTGACCAGCCAAACCATTAAAACAGAAAACTGGGTCCCCCATCTACGTGCAATCGGTTTTATTGAACCTATTCTGGGTGTCAATATTACGAACGAAGTCTCTGGTAAAATCGTTAAAATTGATTTTGTTTCAGGACAACATTTAAAAAAGGATGATGCACTTGTATACCTAGATGCTGAGGTTGAAAAAGCCAATTTAAAAGCCTCTAAAGGCCGTTTGTTCTCTGTTGAACGTAATTATAAACGTATGCTCTCCCTCTTTAAAAAGGGATCGATATCGCAAGGCGATGTTGATAATGCAGAAGCCGACCTATTAGCACTGCAAGGTCAGATAGAAGGCTACGAAGCGACGATTAGTCGCCGTATTATCCGCGCACCTTTTGATGGAATTGCAGGTTTACGTAATGTATTTATGGGCGAATACCTACAAACGGGCACTGATATTGTCCGTTTAGAAGACATCAGCCGTATGCAGTTGCGCTTTACCATTCCACAAAATGATCTGACTAAAATATTTATCGGCCAAAATATGAATGTTTTTATTGATGCGCAAGCAGACACCTCTTTTCAAGGCACTATTTCCGCCATCGAACCTGCGGTTAATTACCAAAGTGGCGTGATTCAAGTACAAGCAGATATCCCTAACCTAGACCATAAATTACGCTCGGGTATGTTTGCTAAAGCAAATATTATTTTACCCACACTAGCAGAGCAAATATCGATTCCAGAGACCGCCATTAACTATACTTTATACGGTCAAACGGTTTATATTATCTCTGAACAAACAACTGAAAACGGTGATGCATTTAAACAAGCAGAGCAAAAAATTGTCACCCTCGGTAAAAGTATAGATGGCAATATTCATGTGCTCTCTGGCCTTAAAGCAGGTGATACTATCGTGACCAGCGGACAGGTTCGTTTAAGTAATGGTGCGCACGTAAAAATTATCGAATCAGACATCCTTAATAAACCAGCTGACATTCCAGCACTGTAGGGCTCATCATGAAATTTACAGATATATTTATAAAACGCCCAGTCTTAGCGATCTCATTAAGCCTATTAATTGTATTATTAGGCTTTCAAGCACTCGGTACAATGCAGGTACGTGAGTACCCAAGTATGACCAATACCGTCGTCACGGTCACCACCAGTTATTACGGTGCGAATGCCGACTTAATCCAAGGCTTTATTACCCAACCGATTGAGCAAGCAATTGCACAGGCTGATAATATCGATTTTATGACTTCACAGAGTTTTTTAGGTCAATCATTGATCACTGTTTACATGAAATTGAATACCGAGCCGAGTGGTGCCGTTGCTGATATTCTCGCCAAAGTAAACAGTGTACGCTCAAGGTTACCAAGTGAAGCGGAAGATCCAACCATTGATCTCAGTACCGGATCAACTAGCTCGGTTATTTACATCACCTTTGCGAGTGATCAGTTAAATTCAAGCCAGATCACTGATTACCTTGAACGTGTTGTCAAACCACAACTATTCAGCATCAGTGGTGTTGCCAAAGTTAATTTATATGGCGGTAGCGCTTTTGCGATGCGTATTTGGCTTGATCCTGAACGTATGGCGGGTTTTAACTTAACCACTTCCGAAGTCGTCTCTATTTTACAAGCGAATAACATTCAATCGGCAACCGGCCAAGCGAATAGTTATTACACTTTGTTTAATGCCAATACTAAAACTCAAGTTTCCACCGAGGCTGAATTAGAAAAACTAATTATTGCTTCACGTGAAGACGGTAAAATAATTCGCTTAAAAGATATTGCCCGCGTTTCATTAGAAAAAAGCCATGATACCTACCGTGCAATGGCAAATGGTAATAATGCGGTCATTGTTGCTATTGATGCCTCTCCAACTGCGAACCCACTCGATATAACAGCAGGTGTGCGTAAAATGCTGCCAGAACTGCAAAAAAGCACACCCAGCTCGATCAATATGGAAGTGCTCTATGACTCAACTATCGCCATTGAAGAGTCAATTGCAGAGGTAATTAAAACCATTGTAGAAGCAGGTTTGATTGTATTAGTTGTCATGATTCTATTTCTTGGCTCATGGCGCGCGGTTATTATTCCTATTGTCACTATCCCATTATCTTTAATTGGAGTGTTAGTGGTGATGCAAATGTTTGGGTTTTCCATCAATTTAATGACCCTGTTAGCGATGGTACTGGCCATTGGTTTAGTGGTCGATGATGCCATTGTGGTAGTAGAAAACGTTGATCGGCATATTAAAGCTGGTGAGCCACCGTTTCGAGCGGCCATTATTGGTACCCGTGAAATTGCCGGACCGGTTATCTCCATGACCATTACCTTAGCAGCCGTTTATGCACCCATCGCATTAATGGGCGGTATTACTGGCGCGCTGTTTACTGAGTTTGCATTAACACTCGCAGGCGCGGTATTTGTATCGGGTTTTATTGCATTAACATTGTCACCGATGATGTGTAGTGTGATGCTAAAAAATAATCATCAGCCCAACCGCTTTGAAACAACAGTTGACAGTGCATTAACAAAACTGACCCTTAACTACTCACGTTTGCTTGATTTAATCATGCTTCGTCGCCCAGCGGTTATTTTATTTGCATTATTAGTGTTTGCCTCATTACCACTCCTGTTTAAGTATATCCCCTCTGAGCTTGCGCCCGCGGAAGATAAAGGTGCATTAATGATGATGGCTAAAGCACCTTCGAATGCGAACTTAGATTACATTGAAAATAGCATGAAAGAAGTTACCGCGAGGATAGCAGAACAACCTTCAGTAGAAAGTAACTTAGCCATGTCAGGGGTACCAAATGCCAATCAAGCATTCGGTATTGCTATCATGAAACCATGGAGTCAGCGTGATATCGATCCAAAGCAGTTAGCAATGAACCTTAAAGATGACTTTAATAACATTGCCTCGGTTGCGACGACCGCATTCCAGATGCCTGAATTACCAGGATCATCGGGAGGCTTACCGGTACAGTTTGTGATCACTACATCAAACCCTTTTGAGAGCTTAGTTGAAATTGCCAGTGACGTTTTAGCCGCCACGCAAGCGAACCCAAACTTTGTTTACTCTGAGCTTGATTTAGCTTTTGATTCAGCAACCATGAACATCACCATCGACCGAGATAAGGCAGGGGCTTATGGCGTTACCATGCAAGATATTGCCATCACATTAGGTACGCTGTTGAGTGATGGTTACCTGAACCGTATCTCCCTTGATGGGCGTAGTTATGAAGTGATTGCACAGGTTGAGCGTAAATATCGCTTATCACCAGATCATTTAGGTTCATTTTTTGTGCAAGCACAAAATGGCGATATGTTACCGCTAAGCGAACTCATCAATATTAACATCGTTGCCGAGCCTCGTTCACTTCCTCATTTCAACCAGCTTAATAGTGCAACAATAGGCGCAGTATTAGCCCCTGGTTTTGCAATGGGTGATGCAATTAGCTTCTTTGAAGGACTTTCAACCACTAAATTACCACAGGGTTATCGGCATGATTATCTAGGTGAAGCACGTCAATTTGTGACCGAAGGTAGTGCGTTATACATGACCTTCCTATTAGCGATATTGATTATCTTCTTGGTATTAGCCAGTCAGTTTGAAAGTATCCGCGATCCACTGGTGATTTTAATGACCGTACCGCTAGCAATGAGTGGCGCATTAGTGGCGCTGGCATGGGGAGCGGCAACAATGAACATTTATACCCAAGTGGGGTTAATCACACTGGTTGGTTTAATCACCAAGCATGGTATTTTGATCGCTGAGGTTGCTAAAGAGGAACAACTGCATAACGGCTTAAATCGCATGGACGCCGTTAAAAAGGCAGCAGCCGTACGCTTACGTCCAATCTTAATGACCACAGCAGCGATGGTTGCAGGTCTGATTCCATTGCTCTTCGCAACGGGTGCAGGTGCTGTCAGTCGTTTCGGTATCGGTATTGTAATTGTAGCCGGACTGTCAATTGGTACGTTATTTACACTGCTTATTTTGCCAGTGATCTATACCTTTATCGCCAGTAAACATGAAAAGACTAAAACTTTTGATGAAACGCTCGCGCTAGAAGTGAACAAAACAGAGGCATAATAAGGAAAATATGAAATCCTATGATGCAAGTGCTTAATTGGCTTGCATCATACTTTCCCCTGCTTTATTTTTTGATACTTTCTATTCTTTTAAAGCGCACCCAAACAGCCTGTTCTTCTAACGACAATTCCATTCAACATAATAATTCCAATCAGCACAACATTCCTATGCTACTCCAGCTTGTCACTAGTGCATTTTAGTCATTAAAAAATCAGAAGTAGAATAAATGCCTGTGCGCCGAACATGATGCCGAGGTAAATCGTAAAATGGCGATTTTAAGGAAGGGTTATAACGAAATGAGATTTATCAACAGAAGCAAAGAAAGAAAGAAAGAAAGAAAGAAAGATAAATAAAGAAGTGCCAGCTCTGCTAACACTTGATGGTCGATTTAGATGCCGTATTGTTTACGGTAGGTTTTTACAGACTCAAGATGCTGTTGCATTTCTGGCAAGGTTTCAAGGTAACTCACAACATCAGAAAGCGCTACGATTGATATCACTTTTGCATCATAATCACGCTCAATTTCTTGAATCGCAGAAAGTGCTGTTTGTCCTTTTTCTTGACGATCAAGGGCAATTAACACTCCCGCAAGTTCAGCATGATGCGCATTGATAATATCCATTGATTCACGAATAGCGGTACCTGCGGTGATAACATCATCCACCAGCATCACTTTACCTGTTAACTCCGCGCCAACCAAACTGCCCCCTTCCCCATGTGTTTTAGCCTCTTTACGGTTAAAGCAATAAGGCATGTCCAAATCGTAATCATTTGATAATGCGACCGCAGTGGTGGTGGCAATGGGAATGCCTTTATACGCAGGACCAAATAATAGATCATATTCAATACCAGAGTCTTGTAATGCAGCCGCATAGAAACGCCCTAAACGCGCTAAATCACGACCACTATTAAACAGCCCGGCATTAAAAAAATAAGGGCTGATACGACCGGATTTAAGGGTAAACTCACCAAATTTTAAGACCTGCTTTTCAATTGCAAATTTGATGAATTCTTTTTGATAATCTTTCATTGTTACTCTCCATTTAATACTTTTTCTGTTCTATTATTAATTTCTTAATACCACATTAGCGAAGCTTAGTCTCGCGAACAGGCTTATTTTTGTAATGTATCAATATTATTAATCAGTACCTGATTTTCTATTATTAATGGTGCCACGCTTATCGATTTTTTCCCTTGTACTTGCACTATAATGACTTGTCTATTTTTATCTGTTATTAATACATCGTTATAAAATGCCAGTACTTGCGACAATGACACACCACTTAATGTGTCAATATAGTGTTTCTTATTATTGATTTGCACTTTCAGTGCTAACCACTCTTTTGTTAGGTAACTAAATTCATCCTGTAGCGATGTCGCTTTGGCGGTATAGTTCGCAATATGTGTCTCTTTTATTTGTGCAAATTTATCTTCTGTGGTGTCCGCGAGTTCATGCTTGAAGTCCATTAAAAATTGTTGAAAGCGATCATATAATGCGCTATTGCTGGCCACTGAACTTTGTGTAAAAAGACCAAATGTCGCGTCATCATTAACATTAAATGTGGCTGTAAAGGGTGAATAGGAAAGTTGTTCTTGAGTGCGGATTTGATCATAAAATGCGGGTTGCACCAGTTTATTTAATAACTCTGACGTCGCTAACGCTTGATCACCTTTTAAGTTACTAAGATGTATCATAAGTAATGCATCATCCTGCATTTCAGATTGCAGAATATAGTTTAAAGGACCTTGTTTAAGATCTGCTTGCAGACGCGTGATCGTGTAAAAATCTTTCTTCTGTAGTGAGACTTTCTGGGTTAATTGTTTGTCAACCGCAAGCACCTGTTGTTTAGTCAAATTACCTAGCGCTAATAACCGTAGCGTTGATTGTTTGAAAATCTGATCTCGAAATTGTTCAATATCTTTGATCGTTACCGGGCTAATACTTGCCAGTAATGTTGCATCAGACCAAGCCGGTTGGCGCACCAGTTTTCTAAATCCATCAAAGGCTAAACTCATTGCTTTTATTTTGCCTTTATTATTTAAACGACGTTTTAACTCCTGCTTCGCCAGCAGTAGTGATTGCTCACTAAAGTTGGCATTACTAATATATTCAACAACCTCTAATAGCAACTTATCTTGTTTATCACTGTAACCCGATGTGCTGATCAACAAGCCATCTGAGGAGGTAATTGAAAAGTGTAACCCCGCTTCACTTGTCACAAAATTAAGCTCATAAAATTGTTTTTTAAGCATCACTAACAACAGGCTCATGGTGACTCTATTTGATGCACTTTGATCGCTAATATCACTGTTCAGTTGTAGTTTAAAGCTTGCTTTTGGCTCATCCAACTGTGCGCTTTGTGCGAACCAAACAGAATGTCCTTGCTGTTTAATAAGTTGTATTGCTTGGCCATTCTGTTGCTTTGCAACAATCGTGAGATCCTCTGGTCTCCAGATATTACTTGTGGGCAGTCCTAAAGTGATTTTTTGAGCATTCTCTAGCCACGCTTGTTGTTCAGAGGGGGTGATTTTTTGAACGGCATACTCACCTTGGTAATAAGGAATCTGCGTGCCACCTTTTGCATTGGGTGCAAGCATAAACAGACGGCTATTTTCTGGTGTTAAATAGGTTAATAACTGGGCAATAAATTTAGGCTTGAATGCATCTAGGCGGTATGGAAAGTATAAGATGTCTTTTATCGGGTAGTGCTGCATATTCGCCGCTAAGCCCATTACATAGTTAAAACCCGCGCGTTTTGTGAGAAACGTAAAAGCCGTCTCTAAGTTTGTTTTCTGCTCATTAAACTGTGTTTCATTAATACCTGATTCTTTAATCAAATCAATAAATGCAAACAGTGTACTGATGATCTGTTGCTGTGCTTCAATGCCTTTATTGGTGAGATTAAATTGCACAGAGAAACGCGAGTATAAATCACTCTGTTGCGCATAAAACCCAGCCATGACTGAGTCAACTAATCCAGCTTTAATTAAGTTATCCGATAAACCGCCATGATGATCTGAGCCTAATAGTCGACTAATGTATGCGCCAGGTTGGTACATATACTCCGCTTGTACACTGGGCACTAAAAAGTTAACCTGCAACAGTTTAATATCGGCGGTTGGTTTCATTTCAACTTTAATCGCGAGCTCTTTAGGCGTTAACATGGGGGTCAAAATAATAGGATTGTGACTGTTTTTATTGGGGATTTGAGTGAGATATAAACTGGCTAATTGAGCTAATTCATCAATTGAGCGAGGACTGGTCAAGGCAACTTTCATGGTATTCGCAGAATAGTTTTTATCAAAAAAATCAATCAGCTCAACCTGTAACTTACTCTTTTCTTTATCAATTAACGTTGTTAAATCACCGGTACTAAAACGCGCCATGGGATGATCTGGATTAAGCGTATAACGCTGTAAGGCGTATAACTTACGCATATCATTATCAAAATAGGTTTTATGCTCGGCATTCACCGTATGGCGTTCTTTATCTGCGTACTTTTCATCCAGTAATGGTGCACGCATAACATCGCCCAAACGATCTAATCCTTCATCAAAGGCGTTATCATTGACTTCAAACCCATATACCGTGCTGTTTTGTGCGGTATAGGCATTCGTATAACCGCCGTTTTGACTCATAAATTGACTGTATTCATTAATAGTAGGGTAACGCTCAGAACCTAGAAATAACATATGCTCTAGATAGTGAGCAAGTCCTAACTGACTATCAGGATTATGCATACTGCCGATGGGTACCGAAAGAGACAGCGCACTATTTTCTAAATCAGGATCAGAAATCAATAACACTTGTAGTGCATTATCTAGAGTTATCAACTGATAATCACGGTCATCATTGGGGCTCTTTTTTATGATGCTGTCACTCAATGTGAAGGAGGAGGTTTCGCTAGCATGGGTAACAGATGACATAAGCATTCCTAGATATAACGTCGCTAAAATAGATCGTAACATGAATAAATCTCATTAAATAAAAAGGTAAATAGGGATAACATAGACAGCCATATTTTTGAAAAGTTTACACTTGCAACCAAAAAGTTGTAGGTCCATCATTAATTGAAGATACCTGCATATCCGCTGCAAAAATACCGTTTTCAACGTGTATCGGTGCATCACGACAATGCTGATTAAAACACCCATAAAGTCGCTCGGCTTCGGCAGGCTCTGCACCATTAGAAAACCCCGGTCGATTCCCTTTTTTAGTTTGTGCAGCTAAAGTGAATTGTGATATCACTAATAACTCGCCATTCATCTGCTGTACATTAAGGTTCATTTTATCATTTTCATCAACAAACATTCGATAGGATAAGACTTTTTCAGCAAGGCGTTGGCAATTTTTATTATTATCGCCTTTTTCAATGGCTAATAAGACTAATAAACCACTCTTTATCTGTCCAACTGTTTGCTTATCTACTTGTACACTGGCAGAGGTAACGCGCTGAATGAGTGCAATCACAGCTTTTCCTTGATTTGTTTATGATCGGTTAGGTGCTCTTCCAAGGTCGCCGTGACTTCTGCACCAAAAAGTACAATTAGCCAGTTAAAATAGACCCATACAAACATGATAGGAATAACCGCTAAGGCACCATAAATGATCTGCTGACTCGGGAAATTAGTGATATATAACGTAAACAAGTCCGTACCCAAATTAAGTAACAGGGAAGCCACTAACCCTCCAACCAATGAGTAACGAAAACTAACCCGTTGGTGTGGCACTAAAGTATAAATACCTGTAAAGGCTAACCACGCAATAATAAAAGGCATAAAACTCAGAAATTGTTGCCCGATAGAGAGAAAACCCTTTTCTTGCACGATTGAAAATAAATAAGAACTGAGCGCAATGCTACTGCCTAAAATAATGGGACCCAAACTTAATATGGTCCAGTAAATGGTGAAGGCTTGCACTATTGAACGCTTATTGGTACAACGCCAAATACTATTAATGGTTTGATCAATGGTAGAAATAAGTAATAAAGCAATCACGATTAAAGAGGCGATGCCCATCATGCTCATTTTTTTAGTATTTTCAATAAAACCACTGACATGATCTTTAATCGCATCACCCGACGTTGGCACAAAGTTATTGTAGATCAGATCTTCCATTATCTGATTGAGCTCAGAAAACATTGGAAAGGCAGACAGCATATAAAAAATAACCGCAAGACACGGCACAATAGATAACAAGGTGACGTAAGCTAAATGCCCAGCAGGTACTTTAATATTGTCTTGCTGACAACGAGAGCACAAAAATACTAAGTAGTGCCAAACCATTTTACTGATGTCGATGATCTGCGCTTTGTTCATTCGTTAATATCCCTATAGTTACTTAATCTAAGCCTTGAGTTAATCGCTAGTATATACCCGTTATCAATCAGTCTCAGGATCTGATCATTGCTACTCGTTAAAATAGCCTAAAACAACAGCGCTCTGGATAAGACTAAATGCCTATCATAATATAAAATAGCGCGTTATAAGCGTATTAAATAATGCTTTTTTCAAGACATAAAAAAGCCCTTATCCAGTTTGACCAGATAAGGGCTTTTTTGCGCTAGCTAAGAAAAATTAACCTTTCTTAGGACGCGCGGCACGTTTACGTTCATTTTCTGTCAGTAACTTCTTACGAATACGAATGCTTTCTGGTGTGACTTCTACTAATTCATCAACATCAATAAACTCAAGCGCTTGCTCAAGTGTTAAAATGATTGCTGGTGAAAGGACTTGTGCATCATCCGTACCTGAAGAACGAACGTTAGTAAGTTGTTTACCACGAATACAGTTAACGGTTAAATCGTTAGAACGGTTATGAATACCGATAATTTGACCTTCGTAGACTTCTGTTGCATGACCCAAGAACAGACGACCACGATCTTGTAAGAAGAACAGCGAGTATGTAACCGCTTTACCTGTTTGATTACAAACTAATACACCATTTTGACGCTGACCAATCGTACCGCCTTTATGTGGACCGTAATGATCGAAGGTATGGTAAAGAAGACCAGATCCAGATGTCATGGTCAGGAACTCAGTTTGGAAACCGATTAAACCACGACTTGGGATCATAAAGTCTAAACGTACTCGACCTTTGCCATCTGGTGTCATGTTGGTTAGCTCTGCTTTACGAATACCAAGTTGTTCCATTGCGGCGCCTTGATGTTGTTCTTCAACATCAACGGTTAATGTTTCCATTGGCTCGTGTAATACACCATCAACCATACGTTCGATAACTTCAGGGCGAGAAACGGCTAACTCAAAACCTTCACGACGCATGTTTTCAATTAAGATAGCTAAATGCAGTTCACCACGACCTGATACTTTAAATTTATCAGGATCACCTGTTTCTTCAACTTTAAGAGCAACATTGTGCACCAGCTCTTTTTGTAAACGGTCAAGGATATTACGTGAGGTAACGTATTTACCCTCTCTGCCACAGAAAGGTGAGTTATTGACTTGGAAAGTCATGGTAACGGTTGGCTCATCAACACTTAATGGAGGTAAGGCTTCAACATTGTTTTGTGCGCAGATAGTGTCAGATATTTTAAGCTCACCTAAACCACTGACTGCAATGATATCACCCGCTTGTGCAAGTTCAACATCATGACGCTCAAGACCTAAGTAACCTAATACTTGACCGACTTTACCTTTACGTTCTTTACCATCACTGCCAATAATAGTAACCGCTTGGTTAACTTTAACATTACCACGGATAATACGACCAACACCGATAACACCCACGTAGGAGTTATGATCTAGTTGTGAAATTTGCATTTGAAAATCACCATCGCGATCTGCTTTTGGTGGATCTACATGGTCCACAATCGCTTGGAATAAATCTTCCATGTTTTCAGTTTCTTCGTCTGACTCAGAATTTGCCCAACCATTTAATGCCGAAGCATAAACAACTTTAAAGTCTAATTGTTCATCCGTTGCACCTAAGTTATCAAACAAATCAAATACTTGATCCATTACCCACTCAGGACGAGCACCTGGTTTATCTATTTTGTTAATAACAACAATCGGTTTAAGACCGTGTGCAAACGCTTTTTGTGTCACAAAACGTGTTTGTGGCATCGGACCATCAACTGCATCAACGATTAAACACACACTGTCTACCATAGACATAATACGTTCAACTTCACCACCGAAGTCAGCATGCCCAGGTGTATCGACGATATTGATATGGTAACCCTTCCACTCGATGGCCGTATTCTTAGCCAGAATGGTAATACCACGTTCTTTTTCAAGATCGTTAGAATCCATTACACGCTCTTCATTACCACCGCGTGTTTTTAATGTACCAGATTGCTCTAAAAGTTTATCAACAAGGGTAGTTTTACCGTGGTCAACGTGAGCAATGATAGCTATATTTCTTAATTTATCTAACGACATGATGCGCCTCAAAAAGTAACAATTGAAAAAAATACCAATTAGATAAACTTAACAAAGTTTGTACAGTTCATCTAATTGGTATAAACAGATAATCTAACCCAATTTTAGTCAGTTATCCAAGATGCGCACATTGTAACCATAATTTCAAAAATAGAAAGTTTTAACTACGTCACAATTAGCATATTCCCCTTAATGGTTACTTTTAATCGAGCTTTCATTCTGCTTACATCAGCCTTTATACTAACCACAGCCCCAAAGCACCACAATGAAGCACGAAACACCAAAGCAGTGCGCGTTATTTCATTTTACTACACAGCTAAAACATGAAATTATGAGCAGATGCTTTTGTTGGTGATGATCTAATGAATAATTTGCCAATTATTGAAGTTATTAATATTATTCGTTACATCGTCATTTTTATACTACCTAGAGGTTTTAAATATGTCTGTACAAACTGCACAAGACGTTCTTGCTCTTATTAAAGAGCAAGATGTAAAATTCGTTGATTTACGTTTCACTGATACACATGGTAAAGAGCAGCACGTATCTATTCCACACCATCAAGTAACAGAAGATTTTTTTGAAGAAGGCAAAATGTTTGATGGCTCTTCAATCGCGGGTTGGAAAGGTATTCAAGATTCAGATATGGTATTAATGCCGGTTCCTAGCACCTCGGTACTTGACCCCTTCACAGACGATGTAACATTGAACTTACGATGTGACGTATTAGAGCCAAAAACAATGCTAGGCTATGATCGTGATCCCCGCTCCGTTGCTAAGCGTGCTGAAGCATACATGCGCTCTACGGGCATCGCTGATACGGTTTTATTTGGTCCTGAACCAGAATTTTTCCTCTTTGATGACGTAAAATACGGTAACGGTATCGCAGGTTCTTTCTACTCTATTGACGCAAAAGAAGCAGCATGGAACTCAGGGACTTCATACGAAGACGGTAATACCGGTCATCGTCCAGGTATTAAAGGCGGTTACTTCCCCGTTGCACCTGTTGATTCTGCTCAAAATATCCGTTCGGCTATGTGTTTAATCATGGAAGAAATGGGCCTTGTTGTTGAAGCTCATCACCACGAAGTAGCGACAGCGGGTCAAAATGAAATTGCTTGTCGTTTTAATACGTTGGTTGAAAAAGCCGATGAAATTCAAATCTACAAATACGTTGTTCATAATGTTGCCCATGCATACGGTCAAACCGCAACGTTTATGCCTAAACCTCTTGTGGGTGACAACGGCTCGGGTATGCACTGTCACCAATCTCTTGGCAAAGATGGCGTTAACTTATTCTCAGGCGATAAGTACGGCGGCCTTTCTGAAATGGCACTATTCTACATCGGGGGTATCATCAAACACGCTAAAGCGATCAATGCATTTGCTAACGCATCAACTAACTCGTACAAACGTCTTATCCCAGGTTTCGAAGCACCGGTGATGCTCGCTTACTCCGCAGCGAATCGCTCTGCTTCCATCCGTATTCCAGTCGTACCTACGCCAAAAGCATCACGTATCGAAGTCCGTTTCCCTGACCCAACAGCTAACCCATATTTAGCCTTCTCGGTCATGTTAATGGCTGGACTTGATGGTATCAATAATAAGATCCATCCAGGTGAAGCGCTTGATAAAGATTTGTACGACTTACCTAAAGAAGAAGCTGATCAAATCCCACAAGTTGCTGTTTCTTTTGAAGAAGCTCTGGCGGCACTCGATGCAGACCGAGATTTCTTAACAGTCGGCGGTGTTATGTCGAACGACGCAATTGATGCATTTATTGAGCTTAAAACAGCGGAATGTGAGGCGGTAGCGCAAGCCACTCATCCAAAAGAGTTTGAATTATACTACAGCGTATAATGAGGTAATTCATCGCCATTTTTACCCATAAAGGATCGCACCATGTGATCCTTTTTTTACATTAAAAAACCTCAATTCAATAAACAAAGCATCACTTTTCTGTTCTGACGACTCTGTCTCTCTTCACCACTAAACCACCATGAAAACATGGCTCAATTCTTGCTTATTCATACTGAATTTTTTATAATTAGTCCTTAAAATAACTAAGTGGCTAACGACAATACGACATGCAACAAGCAAGGAGCCTTACATGAGTGGAAATCAAGTCCGCCTTCAAGCAATTGAACAAATTACTAACCGTGCACCAAAAGAGGTCGCTCAAACTAAACCATTAAACCAAATTTGGGCAACCGATGTTTTTAATTTAGCAAAAATGGAAGACGCATTATCTAAAAAAGCGTTTAAAGCGATTAAAAATACGGTTCAAACAGGTCAAGCATTAGATGCGGTTACTGCCGATGTTGTTGCAGCAGCGATGAAAGATTGGGCGTTAACAAAAGGCGCTAAATTCTTCTCTCACATTTTTTATCCGATGACTAATATTACCGCCGAGAAGCATGATGCATTCATCCTGACAAACGCTGATGGTAATGCGATCAATGAATTTACTGGTGGTCTGTTAATTAAAGGTGAACCAGATGGTTCTTCTTTCCCTAACGGCAGTTTACGTATGACTAACGCTGCGCGTGGTTATACTTCATGGGATCCAACCAGCCCTGCATACATTCAGCATACGGCTAATGGCGCAACATTGATGATTCCAAGTGTCTTCATGTCTTGGACCGGTGAAGCACTCGATAAAAAAATCCCTCTTTTACGCTCAAACTCTGCGATGGACAAAGCAGCACAAAAAGTACTTAGATTAATGGGCGAAGAAAATATCGCACCACTTAATTCAAGCTGTGGTCCAGAGCAAGAATATTTCTTAATTGATGAAAATTTTGCCAACAGCCGTCCTGATTTATTATTAGCGGGTCGTACTTTATTTGGTGCTGCACCTGCTAAAGGTCAGCAATTTGATGATCACTATTTCGGTGCAATTCCTGCACGTGTTCAAGTGTTCATGCAAGATTTTGAAGACCAATTATACAAATTAGGCATCCCTGCTAAAACGCATCATAACGAAGTTGCACCAGGACAATTTGAAATTGCTCCTTATTACGGCGCAGCCAACGTAGGTGCTGATCAACAGCAACTGCTTATGACGATCATGAAGCAAACAGCGAAAGAGCACGGTTTCTTATGTCTATTACATGAAAAACCTTTTGCTGGAATCAATGGCTCAGGTAAACACGTTAACTGGTCTGTTGGTAATAGCACACAAGGTAACTTACTTGATCCAGGTAAAACGCCTCACGAAAACTTACAATTTTTATTATTCTGTGGTGCGGTTATCCGTGGGGTACATAAATATGGTCCTTTATTACGTGCGGTTATTGCTTCAGCAGGTAATGATCATCGTTTAGGTGCGAACGAAGCGCCACCAGCGATTCTTTCTGTTTACTTAGGTGACCAATTAGAAAAAGTATTTGATGACATTAAAGCAGGTAAACTGACTGGCTCTACCGATGGTGGTGAAATGGATCTTGGTCTTGACCAAATTCTTAACTTTGACCGTGATCCAGGCGATCGTAACCGTACTTCTCCTTTTGCTTTCACGGGTAACCGTTTTGAATTCCGTGCGGTTGGCTCGGAGCAATCCGTATCGGGTCCATTAGTTGCAATGAACACGATGCTTGCTGATTCATTAAACTGGATTGCTGAAAAATTAGCAGTGGCTTTGAAAACTAAAGATCAAACGGCTGCCGTTATCTCGGTATTAAAAGAGTTAATGGATTTACACGGTAACGCGGTATTTGGTGGCGATGGTTATTCTGCAGAATGGCATAAAGAAGCGGTTGAAAAACGTGGATTGAAAAACATTCCAACCACAGCAGATGCTTTACTGGCATTTAAATCAACAGAAGTCATTGAATTGTTCACCAGCACTGGCGTTTTATCGGCAGTTGAATTAGACAGCCGTTATGAAGTGTATGCTGAGCAATACAACTTAGCGATTGAAGTTGAATCGAAATTAGTAAGCGATCTCGCTAAAACTAAAATCTATCCAGCCGCCATTGCTTATTTATCAGAATTAACTCATGCTGCTGCTTCTGTATTAGATTTAGGTATCGAATTTGATACCACAATAACCAAAGAAGTTGCTGAACACGCGAATGGCTTAATGGCGACAGTCGCTAAGATTGATGCACAAGTTGTCAAGCATGACTTCGCTGATGCTGAAGCACATATGCGCCACAGTGCAGATGTACTTTGCCCATTAATGGCAGAAGCACGTGTTCACGGTGATGCACTTGAATTATTAGTCGCTGATGAATTATGGCCACTACCTAAATACGCAGAAATGTTATTTATTAAGTAATATCAGTAATAAAGCTAAGTAAGAAGTGGGCACCATCTCACTTCTTACTCTTTACATTAAAATTATTTTATTCCCTAAATTAAGTTAATGACTCACAATAAAACATCTCCTATTATTATCACGCTAGCCTAAGGTGTAAAATAATGAAATTTTCTTTATTCTTTTTATCTTCGCTATTTTACTTATTGTCTTCACTCAGCAATGCAACTGAGATAAAGGTTTACCGCTGGATTGATGAGCAAGGTCAGCCACATTTTTCAGATACTGCAGTGCTAGGCGCCGAAGAAATTAATATAAAAAGTCAAAATCTCTTTGCAACGCAGAAAAATGATGGCTCTTTCGTCGCGAGCAAACTGCCCACAGTGGATAAAAATAAAACCACAATAGATTATCAAGCAATCATAACTTCTCCAGAAAATGATCAAGCACTGCGCAGTAATAACGGCACGCTCAATATTCACGTTTCTATTGAGCCTGAAAAAAAAAGAACCCAAACATTGCAGCTTTATCTAGACGCTAAAAAACTCGGCTCTCCGCAAATATCACCCACCCTTCGGGCATTCAATGTTGCCCGTGGCACCCATCAAATACAAGTTAAGTTATTAGATGAAAGTGGTATAATATTAACAACGACTCAAGTCATTACCCTGCATATATTGCGTGTAACTAACCAACATAGTAGATAACATGTTTAAAAAACTCCCCACAGGTTTTCCGCTTGCCATTATTGAGGAAGCAAATACCGCCTTTGTGATTTTTGATGAATCACTAAGGCTGACTTATGCCAACCCTGCCAGTGAGCTATTGCTTTCACAAAGTGTGCAACGCCTTTATCAGCAAACACTAGAGCAACTATCTAATTATTATCACTTTAGCCCTCAAGCCATTCAAAAAGTATTTAAAGACAGAGGGGTTTTCAATGAGAATGAGGTAACCATACTCGTTGATGCACAGCCTATTTTAATTAGTTTTAGTTCAACCCATCTCTCTTATGAAGATAACGCCTACGTGATTGTTGAGATGCGCTGTATTGAACAACAACGAAAACTAAGTCAAGTGTATTATCAAGAACATCAACAAAAAGCAGCCCAAGATTTAGTCCGTGGTCTTGCCCATGAAATAAAAAATCCTTTAGGGGGTTTACGCGGTGCGGCACAATTATTAGAAAGTGAACTGCCCTCACCAGAGTTAAAAGAGTTCACTCAAATAATTATTGAACAAGCCGATAGATTAAGTGCCTTAGTAAACCGTTTATTAGGCCCCCACAAAGTGGGTGAACGTACAACGGATAATATCCATTATATATTAGAAAAAGTACGTAAATTGGTCTGCTTAGACTTACCTGAGCAGATCAAGATCAAACTTGATTATGATCCCAGTATTCCTGACTTTGAAGTACAATCTGATCAACTGCAGCAAGCATTTTTAAATATTGTACAGAATGCCGTACAAGCACTCATTCCAGACTTGAAGCAGAATTCAGAAATAATTTTACGGACTCGAACGGTACATCAAATTATTATTAATGGCGTACTACAACGGTTAGCACTGGAAGTTAAAATCATCGATAATGGCGCGGGCATTCCAGAACACTTGAAAGACACCTTATTTTACCCCATGGTGACCGGAAAGAGTGATGGTACTGGATTAGGCCTATCAATTGCCCAAAAATTAATTAAACAACATCATGGACGTATTGAGTGCCAGAGTATCCCAGGGCACACTGAATTTTCTATTTACCTGCCCATGACTATATAATTAGGATAAAAAATGACTACAACTGCTTGGATCGTCGATGACGATCATGCCATTCGCTGGGTATTAGAGCGTACCCTAAAAAGCAACAACATTAGCCATGCGAGCTTTCCCGACGCAGAGTGTTTATGGCAACAACTACAGGTAGAACAACCGGAAGTGATTATTTCCGATGTGCGTATGCCAGGCATGGATGGTTTAACCTTGATGGAAAAAATCCACCAACGCTTTCCGACCATTCCGATTATCATCATGACCGCCCACAGTGACTTAGACAGTGCTGTTAATGCCTATCAAAGCGGTGCTTTTGAGTACCTGCCTAAACCCTTTGATATTCATGAAGCGACCGCCTTGATCCAACGTGCTATTAACCATAGCTTGGAATTAAAGCAAGCGAAAAAGCCAGTTAGCCCACTGTTAGCAACACCTGAAATTATTGGCGAAGCACCTGCAATGCAAGAGGTATTCCGTGTTATCGGGCGCCTTTCCCGATCCAGCATGAGTGTCCTTATTAATGGTCAATCGGGTACGGGTAAAGAACTGGTTGCACATGCATTACACAAACATAGCCCCCGTAAAAACAATACTTTTATCGCACTCAATATGGCTGCGATTCCAAGAGAGCTGATTGAAGCGGAGCTATTTGGTCATGAAAAAGGCGCGTTTACAGGGGCGGCAGCTAACCGCCAAGGTCGTTTTGAACAAGCCGATGGAGGCACGCTTTTTTTAGATGAAATTGGTGATATGCCCCTTGATGTGCAAACACGTTTATTACGTGTGTTAGCCGATGGACAGTTTTATCGCGTTGGTGGTCACCAAGGTATTAAAGTTGATGTACGAATTATTGCGGCCACCCATCAAGATCTTGAGAAAAAAGTACTTTCTGGTGACTTCCGTGAAGATCTTTTCCATCGCTTAAATGTTATTCGCTTACAAATTCCCGCTCTCAAGGATCGCCGTGAAGATATCAGTTTATTAGCGCAACACTTTCTGCAAAATATTGCCGCAGAGCTGAATGTCGAAAGTAAGCAATTAACCACAGAAACAAAAGACTACCTTGCTCAACTACCTTGGCCTGGTAATGTTCGTCAACTAGAAAACATTTGTCGCTGGCTGACGGTAATGGCCAGTGGACAAGAGGTACATGTTAGCGATCTTCCACCTGAGTTAAGCTCTCAAGAAACACACACTCATAATAGTGAAGACCCGCTGTGGCAGAAACATCTGCAACAATGGACACTCGCGGCGCTCAAACAGGGCGACCAAAATATTCTCAGTGAAGCACAGCCTGAATTTGAAAAAATAATGCTGAAAACGGCACTGCAATTTACCGACGGTAAAAAACAAGAAGCTGCAAAATTATTAGGTTGGGGAAGGAATACACTGACCCGTAAATTAAAAGAGCTGGGTCTAGGCTAATCTCTTATTAAATGAAGTATTAGAGACAAAGCCATGCATTTCTAAATAAGATTAGTGGCTTTTTTAATACCCAGTGTAACAAGAGAAAATCCATCATTTATGCTCCGCTTACATGCGGGCTTAAATCACCGCATTGTTATCATCATTGCATCTAATTAAGCTTGAACTACTTTCATTTTTGCATTTCTCATAACAAGGCAACTCGTTGACAAAAAAGCACAAAAACAGATAACACCCACCATCGGCCAGCTTGATGTCGCCGGGAAAAATGAAATACTAGCCGTTGCCACACCCGCTAAACCAAAGCGTAAAGTCCCTGCTAACGACGATGCGGTCCCAGCAATATCAGGGTAAGCGCTTAAGAGAATCGCCATTGAATTACTGCCCACTGTTGAGATAGCACTGGTATATAACATAATAGGTAAGACCACGCCCCAAAGGCCCAAATCAAACAGTTGACCGATGAGTAATAAAATAGAGGCAACAAACTGTATTGTTAGCCCTAAACTTAACATCCATTGTGAGCCTTTAGCACGTACGATACGACCATTGATCGCTGTCATTATCATCATTGAAAGAACATTTAAAGCAAACAAATAACCTATATGCTGTGTATCGATGGAGTATAACTCGCCATAAATAAAGGCCCCTGAAGTGAGAAAAGCAAACATGCCACAGAACGATAAAGCACCGGTTAAAATCAGCAACATAGCATCAGCACTTAGCACCAAAGAACGATAATTATATAAGACGGATCGCACTTTGAAAGGTTGGCGCTTATCGGGCGCCAGCGTTTCTGGAATTTTAAAGGTAATAGCGACAATCACCAATAATGCAATTAATGCGATTAACCAGAAAATAGAGCGCCAACCAAACCACAGTGTCATATAGCCACCCACTAATGGGGCGATAAGAGGGGCAAGTGTCATGACCAATACGATAAAAGACATGGTACGGGCAAACTCTTCTTTTTCAAACATATCACGTACAATCGCCTGAATAACTACAGAAGCGGCTGCCCCAGCAAAACCTTGCCCAATACGCGCCCACACTAACAGCTCAATAGTCGGAGCCATCGCACTTAAAATCGAAGCCAGGGTAAAAAATAATGTACCCATTAAAACGACCGGTTTGCGTCCGAAGCTATCAGCCAGAGGTCCATGGAGCAATTGCCCTATTGCAAACCCCGCCATGTAAGCTGTTAAGGTAATTTGAATACGACCGGCAGAAACAGAAAACTCATTCGCTATCGAGGGCATAGCCGGTAAATACATATCAATTGCGATTGGGGTTAATCCGGCAATGGCACCTAAAATGACAATCAGTAAAAAAGTAAGTTGTGTGGGTGCTGTGCGCATATAAAGCTCCTCAGGATCTCGTTCAGATGTTTTAGACATATATTTTACTCCAGAGTGAAGAGTCAGAGAAGGCGTAAAATAAAGTAATCGTTGTAAAGAAGAAAAAAAACAATAGCAATAAATAATAATAGGGATGTACAACTACGTTTCATATTAAGCATGTGAATAGTGCTGATTTTCACCTAACCAACGTTTGATTAACGCTGGAATTAACACATTATGCTCGGCAATTAATTGTTGTGCAAGCGATAAAGAATAAGGTACAAGTGCTTGATCACGTAATAGGTCTGCAATTTTAAATTGCGCCACACCTGTTTGTTTTGTCCCTAATATTTCACCCGGACCTCGAATGATCAGGTCTTGCTCAGAGATATAGAAACCATCATTACTTTCTCGTAAAATTTGTAAGCGTTTTTTGGCCGACAATGACAAGGGATTTTTATACAGTAAGACACAATGGCTCGCGACACTGCCTCGCCCGACTCGCCCACGTAATTGGTGTAGCTGTGCAAGGCCTAAACGCTCAGGATTTTCAATAATCATCAAACTCGCATTAGGCACATCCACCCCCACTTCAATCACAGTGGTTGCGACTAAAAGGTCTAACTCTCCCGCTTTAAATGCATCCATCACGTACTGTTTTTCAATGGCTTTCATGCGTCCATGCAGCAAGCCAATATGCAGATCTGGCAGACTAAGCTGTAAATTATTAGCAGTATCTTCAGCAGCTTGACACTCAATTACTTCAGACTCTTCAATAAGCGTACAAACCCAGTAAACCTGCCTGCCCTCGTTTTTACAGGATTGATAAACGCGTTTTACAACCTCATCTCGGCGTGTATCCGCGAGAGCAACGGTTTGGATTGCCGTGCGTCCTGGGGGCAGTTCATCAATAATGGAGACCTTAAGATCCGCATAAGCGGTCATTGCTAAGGTGCGCGGTATCGGAGTGGCCGTCATGGTAAGTTGATGGGGAGCAAATCCCGTCGCGACTCCTTTCTCTCGTAAGGCAAGTCGTTGATGAACCCCAAAACGATGTTGCTCATCAACAATGATTAACGCTAAATGGTTAAAAATAACATTATCAGAAAATAACGCATGCGTTCCCACCACCATTTTCGAGAGACCCAGTTGTATATTTTCGGTTTGTGAACGTTTTTCTTTTACTTTCATTTTCCCCGACAACATACCGACTCGAATGCCAAGTGGTTCAAACCATTTCTGAAAGTTAATAAAATGTTGCTCAGCTAATAATTCAGTAGGCGCCATGAGTGCAACCTGATGGCCCGATTCAATCACAGCTAATGCAGCAAGGGCGGCAACTAATGTTTTACCTGAGCCCACATCCCCTTGTACTAAACGCATCATCGGATAGGATTGCTGCAGATCCTGTTGAATCTCTTTAGCAACTCGACTTTGCGCATTGGTTGCTGAAAAACCTAAATTAGCTAAGAACTTATCTTGCAACAAAGACTCACCTTTAATAGCAAAAGATACTTGTGATTGGGCACTGGCACGCATGACTAACAGACTTAATTGATGCGCGATTAATTCTTCAATAATCAAACGTTGCTGGGCGGGATGAGTGTTAGCTTCTAGTTGCTCTATATTGGCATCCGCTGGAGGCTGGTGTAAATAAAAAAGGGCATCCTGTAAACGAATAGGATGGTTAAGTAACGCGCTTGGCAAAAGTTCATCGATACCATTTTGCGTTAGCATCTGTAACGCTTGCAGGGCAAGTTTACGTAAACCATTTTGTTTTAAACCTTCGGTCGTTGGGTAAACAGGTGTTAATTTTTCTTCCGCTTGTGAGCTCTCACGCTGTTGGATCAGCGTGTATTCAGGATGAGTAACCTCAAAACCTTGGTAACCACGTTTAAACTCACCAAAACACTTGATCAGTTGCCCTTCTCGAAAACTATTTTTTTGAGCAGCATTAAAGTGAAAAAAATTCAGTGTTAAACGACCAGTTTCATCACTTATCTGGCATTTTAAAATACGACGCTTTCCCAGCTGCACATTACAGCTCATAATGCGCCCTTGCACACTGACCTGCATGCCATCTTTCAGCTCTCGAATAGGGTATAGGCGAGTTCTATCTTGATAATGTAACGGTAAGTGAAAAAGCAGATCCGCCACACTAAATAGACCGATCTTTTCTAATCGCTCTGACATTTTAATGCCAACACCATTTAATGCACTTAATGGCACTTTTTCTAATTTCATTTTTTATCCTGAATCGCGATACGACCTCTCCACTTTACACTGTTTTCAAAGTGATTAATCCTCTCGCTCACCGTTTTTATATTTACTTATGACTACAAATTAAAAGCACATCAAAAGTAAGATCACCACAAATCTGAATGATTAAGCATAGGGTTCATTCGTTTTACATTGAAATGCTGAATTTTGTATCTTGAATGATAGCAACTATAAAGTAGTTAATTATTTTTCACTTCTTCTAGAATAAAATCTCGAAATACCTGATTAGCTCGGGATAAATAACTATCACGGCGCCAAGCTAAACTGAGATCAATGCAAAATGGCTTAACAAAGGGCCGAGTGATTATCTCGTCATTTTCCTGAATCGCCACTTTCCACATCGGAGAAATAGCATAACCCTTGCGAATAACCGACTTAATTAAAGGTAATAGGTTACTGGTAAAAGCAATTTTTGGAAGGGAATTCTCCTCTTTACTAATTTTTTCAATCAGTGAATAGTGAAAATAACTCTTCCCGAAGAGTATCAATTCATGTTTCAAAAAATCTTGATATTCTATCTGCTTTTTATCTGCAAGTGGATGTTCCGCAGACATACAAACAACCATCTCCTCCGACATTAACTTACCGCTATCAAATTCAGGCAGTAAATCTTGATCCGCAATAACCCCGAGTTCTAACTCACCACTGAGCAATTTTTGACGAACATTACGTGTGCCAGAGTCAACAACATTTAAGATCAATGCAGGATATTTATGTTTAAAAGCCATTAATAGTGGCGGGAAAAAATAGGATCCCAGCATGGGGGGAACACCGATCTTAACCTCTCCTTGATCCAACCCTTCAATCGCTTGCATCGCGAGTTTCGCATCTTTGCTTTGCTGCAAAATTTGTCGAGCATGTTGTAAAAATTGTTGACCCGCTTCAGTTAGGCTCACACCTCTTTCCCGCCGATGCAATAACGGCATTTTTAGCTCCTGCTCCAGTTTTTTGATGCTGGTACTTATCGCAGGTTGAGCAAGGTATAAATAGCGGGCAGCCGCCGAGATGCTACCCGTTTCAACAACAGCGACAAAATGCTGTAATTGCCTGAATTCCATTTTACTCTCCAAATTGATGAAATATATTGATGAAACATATTGATGAAAATATTACCCATAAATTATATCTATGGATAACATAAAAACAACATAATTTATTTATTAGTCATAGATCGTTATTATGGCACCATCTATTACAACTTAAACATGAAAAATGAAAAAATTAACCCATTACAATAGTGTCGTGATCGCTATTTGTCTTTGTTCCATCGTCACTTTCTCTAACATTTATTGGCTACAACCTCTTTTACCAATATTGCAACGAGGATTCGAAATAAGCACCCTCGCTGCCAATTTAGCGCTATCTGCACCTCTACTCGGCATGGGATTTGGCATCTTATTTTTTGCCAGCATATCTGATTCAGTGGGTCGACGTTCGATTCTATTAGGCGGCATGATTGCAGGCTTAGTTTGCTCGCTACTATTACCTATGGTTGATAATTATTCTCTCTTTTTAGCGCTGCGTTTTCTACAAGGTGCGATGTTATCTGTGTGCCCGGCAGTGGCAATACCGATTTTAGGAGAAGAATTAAAAAAAAGCTGGTTACCAACGGCGATTGGTTTCTATATCGCCTCGAATACGGTTGGTGGGATCAGTAGTCGTTTGATCAGTGGTGTTTTTGTTGAGTACTTAGGTAGCTGGCAAGCCATGAGTTATGTGATCACTGCAGTAACCACCGCGTGGTTTATCATCGTATTTTTTATGTTGCCAAAACAGCGTCATTTTACGGTGCAAAAATTTAAATTAAAACCAAGCTTACAAGCTTTTTCTAATCATCTACAGCGCCCTCAATTACTGCTGATATATATCATCATAGGTTTAGCCTTTGGCTGCTTTGTTAACTTGTTCAGCTATTTAATGAGTGTATTAGAAGCCGCTCCTTTCAAATTATCCAGTGATCTCAGTAGTTTAATTTTTATTACTTTTCTCGGTGGGACAACCAGTGCATCATTAGCCGGTAAATTTTCCAAAAAACATGGACAACTAGCGGGTATTGCAACGGGAATATTTATCATGCTCGGTGCTAACTTGCTATTAACAAGTAGCCATTTGGCCTTGATGATTGTTGGTATGATAATGATGTCATTTGGATTCTTCTTCTGTCATGCCCAAGCCAGCACCTTAATTGGACGCAGTGTCAATAAAGGCAAAGGCAGTGCTCAGGCCCTTTATAGTTTATTTTTCTATAGCGGCGCAAGCTTAGGTGTGTTTTTTATTGCCCCATTTTATAATCAATGGGGCTGGCAAGGAGTGACCGCGAGCACAACGATTGCTTTGGTTATTTGCTTAGGGCTGCTGGCGATGTATCAGGTCAAATATACAACGCATCATAAGCTGATCACACCATCAACTTAAAGGGCGAGTTATTCCAACTTAACCCATCACCAGCCAGAAAGAAACACCTAACATCAGGCTGCCTGCGATGCGGTTCATCAGTTTTACATTATTTTTCTTTTGCAATAAAGCGCGTAAAGCGCGCCCGCCTGTTGCATATAACAACAGGCAAATTAATTCTAAAACAAGAATAATCGAGATCAATAATGAGGCTTGTGGCAATAATGCCTGCTCAGTATTAATAAAAGGAGGCAATAAAGATAAAAGGAAAACCCAGCCTTTGGGGTTGGCAATCGCAGTCACGAGCCCCTGCATAGCAAGACTTGCGGGTGAAATATCAGCTTGCTTAGTTGACTCGAGATCGATAGCCATCTTGCCTTTACTGCGCCACATTCCGATACCGAGGTAACACAAATAAGCGCCACCGCCGTACTTCAAGACAACAAATAAACTCGGATAAGACAATAATAATGTTGCCACACCCAACAAAGCAGAGAGTGCAACAATGCCGACCCCCAGTAACTCACCAACAATCATCCACAGGCTTCGGCGCACACCAATTGTCATACCCAATGTTAATGCTAATGTCATGCATAAACCAGGGGTTGCTGAAACAAAAAAGAAAGTAACAACAAATAACAATAGTGATGAATTATCCATTTTATACACCTAAAAATATAAACAGACTAACTGATAAAAGACACTATCACTAGGATTATAAAGTAACAGTGCTTGATAATAATTTAAGATATAAAATCCAGCAAGCGACGCAGTAAAGCATATTGATTGGTAACGACCAAAGAGAGAGAAGGATAGGCTTGAGAATCGTTAGGATCCTCATTATATTATTTCAAAAAAGGCACTGACTATTTAAATCTAAGCACCTTAATCAAGAGTGAATTTAGACTAATGATAGTTCAACAACTAAATCAGAACTGGCTTTCGTACTGCAACTTAAAACATAGCCCTGTTCAATCTGCTCGGGCGTTAATGTTGCGGTGCTTGAGCTTTCGACTTGTCCCGTTACTTTACATTTACAAGCGCCACAGACACCCACTCGGCAAGCCGCAATAATAGGAAGCCCAGCCCCCTCTAATGCATTAAGCAACGTTTGATCTGTATTAATAGTCATATTTTTAGCATGTTGAGGGACAACAAGTTGATAACTTAGAGCATTATCTGCTTGCTCTTCAGTGCTAACACCAGCTGTCACAAAGCTCTCTTTATGGAAAAAATCCATATCAAAGCCATGTTGCTTAGCGGCGCTTTCAACTGCTTGCATATAGGGCGCTGGGCCACAGGTAAAGATCGTTTTACCGCTAACATCACCAACCAACTGCGCAAAATTATCATTGCTTAAACGCCCAGAAATAAATTTATTACTCTCTGTTTCTTCTAAAATAAACGATAAACGAAAATTATCATGTTGCTGATTTAGTTCATTTAACGTTTTGCCCATAATAATATCCGCTTCACTACAAGCACTATATATAAAGTGAATACTTACATTCATACCTGTATCTAATAACCAACGTGCCATCGACATGCAAGGAGTAATACCACTGCCAGCACTCATGAGAAGAATATCTGTGGTGACGTTATTGTTGTCGAGGGTAAAGTCACCCGTCGGGGCCATTGCTGGTAAAGCAATACCTGCTTGCAAGTGATCCAAAAGGTAGTTAGAAACTTTACCACCTTCTACACGTTTAATCGTAACGCTGACAGACTCCGGTTTTGAAGGCGTTGAGGATAATGAATAAGCGCGATATTCAAGCTCTCCAGCAACATCTACTTCAAAGGTCAGAAATTGCCCTGCTTTGTATGAAAATAAACTATTATCTAATTTTTTAAATTCAAATGTAGTTGCATCTACGGTTTCATCAGTACGTTTTGTACAGATAAGCGGTTCAAATTGTGATTGCATCTTTTTTCCTAAAAAATTCATCTCCGTTAGCATTCAACATGCAGCATTCAATTAGGACTCGCCATTGATATCATGTTGCTCTTTACCTTGTTATACCAAAGGAACTAAAAAGGTGATCACCCTCGCTCGTTTAAATCAACCTTAACTGCGTTGTGAGTTTTGAAGTGAGGATAACTATCTCCTGCAACTCACGCCTTGTTACCGTTAATTTATCCTTCGCAATCATTGA
>JBAHZV010000132.1:0-5440 GCA_037132845.1 Psychromonas sp. | reverse complement strand
ATTCTGAACGTGAAACACACTACTTTAATAGTGTTTTAGCGATATTATTAGAAAATGGTGCTGATCCAAATGGGGTTATTCTTGATCGAGATGAACCAAATGAGGTTAACAACAGTCGCAGTGTATTAAGTGAATTTAGCTCTTGGAGTAGCGATGCTAATTTCTACAATCCAACAGCACTTGAACTGCTCAGCCAATATGGCTTGGATCCGATGATTAAATACTCGATGCTACAAGAAAATTCGTTAATGAAAGCCATACGATATGATGAAATGTCCGAAGAGGTGATCATAAAAATATTAGCTTATTTTGTACAAAGAAATGAATTAGACCTTGAGCAAACATCCTCATTAGGTAGCACCTTACTAATTATAGCGTCACAAGTATGTCACCCCAAAATAGTCGATTGGCTTGCAAGTAACGGAGCGAATATGAACGTGGTGGGTGGTTTTGATAACACCACGGCTTTACATAAATGTATTAGTAACTTTTCTCATATATCACCTGTCGCAAGATCTGCAACAGTCAAAATATTATTAAAACACGGTGTCGATGTAAATGAACTATGCCCTGCGGGTGATGGTACTCCGATCATGAATGCAGCCACAGTTGGCGCATATCAAGCCATGGGGGTGATTATTGAAGCGGGTGGAGACGTTAACTTATCTGATATCAATGGTAAAACGGCCGTAATATGTGCCGTAAATGCGCATAATTTCTCCTACGATTATGAGGATGCAATGGAGTCAACAAAAAGTCGCATTTTAAATCTTCTTCATAAAAATGGCGCAGATTTAGATAAATTTAGTCATGCAAATGAAAATGCGTTAAAAAATGCGATCTACTATGGGTACAGGACTATTTTCGAGAGTTTGTTGAGGCTGAATGCTTCAACTACTCAACCTGATTCCAATGGCGTTACCCCGATTATGTGGGCTATAGAATATGGTGATATATACTTTGTTGAACGATTACTCACTTATAATCCTGATTTAAGTAAGCGAGATAGTTATGGTAGAAATGTTATATATAATTGTATATTTAGAGAAAATGAAAAGGAAGGTTTAGCACTTATAAATAATTTCTTAAACAAAGGAATTAAACCTGATGATTTAGAAAATGGATTAAATATATTGCAAATAGCCGCTATTTACCAAAGATCAGAGTATATCCCTATACTTTCCACATTAGCCGATATTAATGCCGTAGATGAGGATGGAAAAACACCGATTATCAATGCGATTACAAATGATGTAGACATTTCAGATGAAGTAATAATTAAAACCATTAAATCATTGCAAGATAATGGTGGTGATATCAACACCAAAGACAATCGTAATATGAGTGCGTTTTCATACGCTCAATCTATGGAGAGACTCTACTTGGCTGAAAAACTTAAAGAGTTAGGCGCAATTAATTTAGAAAGTGATATATTACATTAACATGCTTATACCAAAGGAACTAAAAAGGTGATCAGTCTTAGTTGTTAAAATTGACCCTACCTACGTTGTGAGTCTTGAAGTGAGAATAACTATCTCCTGCAACTCACGCCTTATTAGTGATAATTTTTCCTGCGTAATAGTTGATCACTTAATTAATTCCTTTGGTATTGCTCATCTTTTGTTGTATTTTTTATCTTGAACATGACGGTGCAGGGGAAAGGTAAAGGTTTGGCAAACAATTGATTCAGAGCAATAAAAACTCTAATAAAAATAAACAACCGTGAAAACTTTACCTCTCTCACGTATTTTTAAAAAGCCCTTGTTACACTAACAGTTACCCTTTTTAAAACAGGAGATAGGTGTGCAAATAATTAAAACTGATGTTGCCATTATTGGTGCAGGTGGCTCTGGCTTACGCGCCGCCATAGAGATAGCAGAAAATCATCCCGAACTTGATATCGCACTTATTTCCAAAGTCTATCCGATGCGAAGTCATACCGTTGCAGCAGAGGGAGGGGCGGCTGGCGTCGCACAGGCTCATGACTCCTTAGATAACCATTTTAATGATACCGTTTCAGGTGGTGACTGGCTGTGCGAACAGGATGTGGTGGAATACTTCGTCGAAAATGCCGCCAAGCAACTCACTCAATTAGAACATTGGGGTTGCCCATGGAACCGTAAACCTGATGGCTCTATTAATGTCCGTGCCTTTGGTGGCATGAAAATAGAACGCACTTGGTTTGCAGCGGATAAAAGTGGCTTCCATATTCTCCATACTCTTTTTCAAACCTCCACTCAGTACCCTAAAATCACCCGTTTCGATGAACATTTTTGTTTAGACTTAATTGTTGAAGATGACAAAATACAAGGCGTCGTTATTTTAGATATCGCTGAAGGCGAAGCAAAGTTAATTCAAGCAAAATCCGTGATCATGGCAACCGGAGGAGCAGGTCGCGTTTATAGTTACAATACTAACGGAGGCATCGTAACAGGTGATGGTATGTCTCTCGCTTACCGCCATGGTATCGCACTACGTGATATGGAGTTTGTGCAATACCATCCAACAGGTTTACCCGGTAGCGGTATTTTAATGACGGAAGGTTGTCGCGGTGAAGGTGGCATTTTAGTGAATAAAGACGGTTACCGTTACCTACAAGATTATGGTTTAGGGCCTGAAGTCCCGGTAGGTGAAACCAAAAATAAATACATGGAATTAGGTCCACGTGACAAGCTCAGCCAATGTTTTTGGCAGGAACAACAAAAAGGCAATGTCATTAAAGGAGAGCGTGGAGATTACATCTATTTAGACCTTCGTCATTTAGGCGAAGAAAAAATTAATGAACGTTTACCTTTTATTCGTGAGCTGGCTAAAGCTTATGTTGGTGTGGATCCTGTTTACGAACCGATTCCTGTTCGTCCCACTGTGCATTACACCATGGGAGGCATTGCAACCGATGCTAAAACAGCGACATCACTTGCGGGTTTATATGCGATTGGTGAATGTGCATCCGTTGGTCTTCATGGGGCAAACCGTTTAGGTTCAAACTCATTAACCGAGCTGGCTGTTTTTGGGCAACTAGCAGGTCAACAAGCAGCGGAATATGCAAAGGTAACGAAACATAAAAAAACACCGCCCCTTAAAAAACAAGCAGAAGACATTATCAAACGTAGCGAAGCGTTCCTACACAGTAATGGCACTGAAAAAATGGCTGATATTCGTCAAGAGATGGGTGACAGCATGGAACAAGGCGTGGGAATCTATCGTACCAAAGAGTCAATGCAACAAACAATTGATCAATTAGCGGCGCTTAAACTGCGCTACAAAAACATTAAAATAGAAGATAAATCGAGTGTCTTTAATACTGAATTCTTATACGCAATAGAACTTGGCTACCTTCTCGACATTGCAGAGGCGATGGCACACAGTGCGATAAAACGCGAAGAATCACGTGGCTCGCATCAACGTATTGATGGTTTTGAAGCACGTGATGATAAGAAATTTCTCAAACACTCACTCGCTTACTTCCAAGCAGATAAAGCACCAAAAATTGAGTATAGCGATGTCACGATCACCAAGAGCCAACCTGCGGTACGTGCCTATGGCGCAGCGGGTGAACAAGCCGCGCAGGAGGAAAAATCATGAGCGACAAAACGATTCAGATAGATATTCTACGCTATCGGCCAGAGATAGATGATAAACCTTTTATACAAACCTTTGAACTGCCCTATAACACGGAGATGTCTATTTTAGAGGCGTTACAATACATTAAAGATCATCTCGATAGCACCATTAGTTTTCGTTGGTCTTGTCGTATGGCGATTTGTGGTAGTTGCGGTTTGATGATTAATAGTGTGCCTAAACTAGGTTGTAAAGCTTTTTTACGAGACTACTACCCTAAAAAAATCACCCTAGAGCCACTCGCTAACTTTCCCATTGAGCGTGATTTAGTGGTCGTGATGGATAACTTCATTAAAAAACTCGAAGAGGCAAAACTCTACATCATTCCCGAAAAAACAGCATCGGGGCAAAAGAAATGTTTGTCGGAAGGGCCTTATCAACAAACACCAGAGCAGATGGAAAAATATAAACAGTTTTCGATGTGTATCAATTGTGGTCTTTGTTACGCAGCCTGCCCACAATATGCATTAGACTCTAAATTTACAGGTCCTGCTGCACTGGCACTACTTGCGCGCTATAACCGTGATAATCGTGATGCAGGCGAAGCTGAACGCATGAAAATAGTCAATCAAGAAGAAGGTGTTTGGGGCTGTACTTTTGTTGGATATTGCTCGGTAGTTTGCCCTAAAAGTGTTGATCCCGCGGCGGCTATTCAGTTATTAAAAGTAGAGAGCAGTAAAGACTACCTTATTAGTATGTTTAAGCTTGAATAACGCGTGTATGCCACAACAGCAACTCATTATGGTGATAAAAGTACTCACTAAAAAATTAACAAATATAAAATAAGGAACAATTCAATGAGCAAACGTAAGCCTTATACTCGAGAACTGCCCACTGACTGGTGGATGAAAAAACAATTTTATACAAAATATATGTTCCGCGAAGGCAGCAGTGTTCTGATCACCCTCTATAGCTTAATCCTTGCTTGGGGAGTGCTCAGACTAAGTCAGGGAGAGGTCGCGTTTAATGCTTGGATGGAAGCATTACAAAATCCCTTGGCAATTTTTTTACACATCATTGCACTGCTATTCGCCCTATATCATACGATAACTTGGTTTTCATTGGCGCCTAAAGCTGCCGATATATGGATAAAGGGTAAACGTCTTGACGATAAAATCATTATTGCAGGTCACTATGGCGCATTTATTCTCGCCACCCTTTTATGTTTCGTTATTATTATTTTATAGGAGCGCATGATGTCAGATAACAAAGAGAAAACTTATATACGTTCCCATGAACCTGTTTTTTGGGGGCTATTTGGCGCAGGTGGTATGCTCACCGCTTTTCTAACACCGGCAATGATATTAATTACCGGTCTATTAATTCCTTTAGGCATTATTGACAAAGGCAATTTTAATTACCAGGCGATTCATCATTTTGCAACGACTTGGTACGGCGCGGCAATTGTTTTAGTGGTCATTGCATTACCGCTGTGGCATACCCTGCATCGTATCTTTCATGGCTTGCATGATTTAGGCGTAAAACGTGGTCGCGACTGGCAACAAGTGATTAGCTATGGGTTTGCATTTGCAGTGAGTGTATTTGTCTTCACCATCTTATTACAGATGTTTTAAAAATAGTCTGCTCAGGCTCCTGTATATAAAATAATCGTCGACAAGCGAGCAAGTGTTAAAATAATACAGAGCGTTATCGCAAACGATAACGCTCTGTGAGTGAATAATACCAAAGGAATTAATTAAGTGATCAAGTATTACGCAGGAAAAATTATCACTAACAAGGCGTGAGTTGCAGGAGATAGTTATTCTCACTTCAAGACTCACAACGTAGGTAGGGTTAATTTTAACAACTAAGGCTGATC
>JBAHZV010000118.1:0-10333 GCA_037132845.1 Psychromonas sp. | reverse complement strand
CGCAAAACTATTGACGGAACTTCAATAAAGAATTACAACTCAATCTCACCGCAAAGTGACGAGTAAAAGTGATCGGCATGAATGAGAATGACTGATCGGCTTCGGTGAGAATGAGTGATCGGTCTCATGAGAATACGCACTTCAGGCGTTTTCATCGTCAATCTCACTTCTAGTCGTGATTTATACTATAAGAATAGACTGAAACTGACTCATATGCAGAGGCATGTTTTCTTATGATTAAAAGTAATATGACCGTTTTTATAATAATGCATTGGTCTTTTAGCTTGTGATCTTAGTATTGATTAATGAGCAACCTACTGATACGTTTTTTATTTTCAATGGTTTTTGTATTCAATACCTTATGCTTTAAAATGTCGGTGGAAACATTGTAGAATAGGGCAAGTTATTCTTGCCGGTTTTTACTGCAAACTTATCAATAAAAAGCTATGCGAATAAACTGATGTTAACTCTTTTCCATCTGTTGCTAAAAATACAATAACCATAAGAATATAAAATATGTCTGTGTCTAAAAATAATGCGCTTAATGAAACGCTCAATAAACAACTTGCCAACGAATTAGAAATTTCAGAACAACAGGTTAACATATTTAGCACGCTTTACGACGATGGAAATACCGTGCCCTTTATTGCGCGTTACCGTAAAGAGATGACCAAAGGGCTAGATGATAAACAACTGCGTTTATTAGAAACGCGTTTAATCTACCTGCGTGAATTTGACGCTCGTAAAACGGCTATTTTAAAAATACTCAGTGAGTCTGGGAAGTTAACGCCTCAGTTAGACAGACAAATAAAAGAGAGTCTCAGTAAAACCGTGCTTGAACAGATCTATCTTCCTTTTAAAAGTAAACGTATTAATAAAGCACAGATTGCGATTGCAGCCGGTCTTGAACCCCTTGCCGATAAACTGTGGTTTCAACCGACCAGTGATCAATCGCGTTTAAGTAAAGCGTACTTTTGTGCGGGATTTACTAATACGCAAGCGGTGCTCGAGGGAGCGGTGCAGATTATTATTGAACGGTTATCGGTGGATTTGTTGTTGCTGGATAAGTTGAAAAATCAGCTTATTCAGCACGGCGCGTTTAAAGTAACGGTGGTCAAAGCAAAGCAACAAGAAGCACTCAAATTTAAGGATTATTTTGATTACAGTGAGCCCGTAAAACGTATCTTGCCACATCGTTTACTCGCAATTTTAAGAGGTAAAACTGAAGGCTTTTTACGCCTTAAAATTGATGCCGATCCCCACCAAGATAGCAGTGTTAAAACCTCCTATTGTGAAGTGCTAATAGCGACACATCTCGGGTTCTCATTAAAAGGGCTGAGCGCCAATAATTGGCGTATTGAAGTCATAAAAAAAGCCTGGAAATCTAAATTGTCAGGCATGTTAGAAACACAGATTATCAGCCACTTGAAAGAGAAAGCATTTGATGATGCGATACAATTATTTGCCACTAATCTAAAAGAGTTGTTAATGAGCGCACCTGCTGGACGTAAAGTCGTCTTAGGCTTTGATCCCGGCTTTAAAAGTGGTTGTAAAATAGCGCTGATAGACAAAACCGGTAAATACCTAAGCAGTGCCACTCTTTATCCTCATGCCCCACAAAAACAGTGGGATATGGCTAAACAACAGGTGATCACGCTATTAAAAAAATATGCAATTGATCTTGTGGCGGTTGGTAATGGCACGGCTTCTCGTGAAAGTGATCAGTTTATCAGCGAGTGTATTAAAGACAGTGGGCTTGCTACCCAGCAGTTAATTGTTAGCGAAGCAGGAGCTTCGGTCTATTCCGCCTCTGAGTTAGCAAGTTATGAATTACCACAGTTAGATGTGTCTATTCGAGGTGCGGTTTCCATCGCGCGACGCCTGCAAGACCCACTTGCAGAGCTGGTTAAAATAGATGCCAAAGCAATTGGTGTTGGCCTTTATCAGCATGACGTTAATCAAACTCAGTTAACGCAACGTTTACAAGCAGTGGTGGAGGATTGTGTTAATGCCGTGGGAGTGGATGTTAATAGTGCCTCTGCATCGTTATTGAGTTTTGTAGCGGGTTTAAACAAGCGCATTGCTGAAAACATTGTTAGCTATCGTGATCAAAATGGCCTTTTTTATTCACGTAATAGCCTTAAAAAAGTAGCCCGCTTAGGCGATAAAGCTTTTGAGCAAAGTGCGGGCTTTTTACGGATTACTGAGGCGCCGAATGCACTTGATAATACCGCGTTACATCCTGAAAGTTATTATTTAGTCACTAAAATGGCCACACAATTAGGTGTAAAAGTGAATCAACTGCTTAATGATACCGCGCTATTAGACAATCTCGACAATAATAAGCTTGTTGATAAACAATTTGGCTTGTTAACCATTCAAAGTATGACTGAGGAGCTTAAAAAACCTAATCGCGACCCTCGCCCTGAATTTAAAACCGTCAGTTATACAAAGGGAATTAATAAAATAACCGATTTAGAGATTGGCTTAACGTTACAAGGGGTTATCTCTAATGTGACCAGTTTTGGTGCTTTTGTTGATATTGGCGTGCATCAAGATGGGTTAGTGCATATTTCTCACCTCGCGGATAAATTTGTTTCGGATCCAACGCAAATAGTGAAAGCGGGGCAGATTGTATGTGTGCGTGTATTAGAAGTGGATGCGCAACGCAAACGAATTTCTTTGAGTATGCGCAGTGAATGAACTCAGTAAAATAAAACTTGGTAAACGCTTAACCGCTATCGAACAATTAGTTCAGGGGGGCTACGATCATATTTGGGATTGTTGCTGTGATCATGGTTTATTAGGTTTGCAATTACTGGCGTCGGGTAAAGCGAAAAAACTTCATTTTGTGGATATTGTGCCACAATTGCTTGAGGAAATAGAAGGCAAGCTACATCGTTTTTACCCTGCTGATAAGTTGTGGCAGGTGCACTGTTTAGATGTTGCCACGTTGCCTTTACCTGATGAACCGAACGCAAAACATCTTATTATTATTGTGGGTGTCGGTGGGGAGCTCTTAGTTGAATTATTAAGCAAACTTTTACCACTAACCAAAACATTAAATGTCGATTTTATTGTGTCGCCCGTTCATCATAATTATTTGCTTCGCACCTTTCTCAGAGATCATCATGTTGGTCTGATTGATGAATTGATTATTGCTGAAAACAAGCGTTTTTATGAGGTGTTGTTCATTAATGATCGCGCGTCTATACCTGTTTCGCTGGTGGGTGATAAAATGTGGAATTTCAATAATATCGAACACCAACGTTACTTACAGGAAACAATAAGTCATTATCAACGCATGGCAAAAAATCCCCATGTTGATGTGACGACTATTATTCGTGCCTATCAGCGGTTATCTCTATTATTTGCGTAGTTTTTGCATTGTAGTTTTCACAGTGTAAAAACAAGTGCTTGCCCGATATGTTTATTCAGTGATTATGTATTTAATGTTAGGTCACTACTATAATTAACCGATGTCATTATTTACTTTTTTATTTGATATATGAAGACGCATTATCCATTCTATAATGATCTAATCGGTGATGCGGATTAACATCTGTTCTCTTCTGATGGCAATGAATAGGGCGGTTTCATTAGTGAGTTGGCTAGTGATTAGCTGATATTTTTTATTACACCATCAACATTCGAAATTCAGATGTTGATGGTGTAATTGCTGATTGAGAGCAGTGCAATATTAAATCTCGCTTTTTTCGCTTGGATCACAGCCTTATACCAAAAGAACTAAAAAGGTGATCAGCCTTAGTTGTTAAAATTAACCCTACCTACGTTGTGAGTCTTGAAGTGAGAATAACTATCTCCTGCAACTCACGCCTTGTTAGTGATAATTTTTCCTGTGTAAGACTTGATCACTTAATTAATTCCTTTGGTATTATTCTGTTTCTGGATAGTGTTGATAGCCTAATTGTGCTGAAATATTTTTGCCCGCTTGATGTAATAATCCAACATAAAAGGACATTCGTTCTTCATCAAAGCGAATGGTAGGGAATGAAATTGACAGACCTGCAATGACACTTCCAAATCTATCGTATATCGGGGTGGCAATACAACGTAATCCTGGTTCTTGTTCTTGATTATCCTCCGCGTAATGCTGTGCTTTGACTATTTTTAACTCAGACAATAATTGCTCGGTATTTTCCAATGTTTTCTCTGTATGTTTAATAAACGTAACACGAGATAAAATTTTACGCACCAATGCCTCTTCTCGATCTGCCAGTAATACTTTTCCAATAGCCGTGCTGTAGAGAGGATTACGATGTCCAATTTTTGATTGCATTCTCAGATTATAGTTAGAGTCAATTTTGTGGATATAAATGATAGCGTCATCATCGAATGCGCCTAAGTGTAATGCTTCATTTGTTTGCTCTGAGATTAAACGCATCTCTTTATCAGCCAACGTGATTAAATCTACATATTCAAGTGATTTGGCACCTAATTCAAAAAGTTTTAAGGTCAGTGAATATTTATCAGCCTCGTCCTCTTGACTGATGTAACCGAGCATTTTCATGGTTTGCAGAAATCGATAGGTTGTTGCTTTGGACATCATTAAGCGTTGTGAGAGCTCTGATACACCAATTTCTTTTTGCTCACCAAGTGCTTGTAGAATACTGAATACCTTCAATACGGATGCTACCGATTCTGGCTGAGTTGGTTTATTCATTACTTTCCCTGTTATTTTAAGATAAATGCATATTATAGCGAGTGTAAGTTAACTCTACAGTATTTTTAAAATGCTTTTTTAAAAAATTAAAACCGATGTCAAATAATAGAGCAGTAAATTAAGAATATTAAAATAATTTTATGAAACGTTGGTTTGAAAATATTTGTAACTTTTTATTTTTATCTGTATATTGTAGGTTGGTTAGTGAATATTTTATTCTTGAAATTACATCTAATAAGGTACTTAATATGATTTTGAATTCATTTGATTTACAAGGGAAAGTTGCTATTGTTACTGGTTGTGATACTGGTTTAGGGCAAGCTATGGCACTTGGTTTAGCTGAATCTGGCTGTAATATAGTCGGGGTTAATCATGTCGCCCCGGCAGAAACCATTGAAAAGATGAATGCAGGCGGGCATACATTTTTAGATGTGCGTTGTAATCTTCTTGAGCAGGATCAAATCCCAACGGTGATTGAAAAGGCGCTTGCAGCGTATGGAAAAATTGACATTTTAGTTAATAATGCAGGCATTATTCGTCGGGAAGACGCGATTGATTTCTCAGAACAAAATTGGGATGATGTCATGAATATTAATACTAAGACTGTTTTCTTCATGTCTCAGGCGGTAGCAAAACAGTTTATTGCTCAGGGTAATGGCGGAAAAATTATTAATATCGCTTCAATGCTTTCGTTCCAAGGTGGCATTCGTGTGCCGTCTTACACTGCATCGAAAAGCGCTGTCATGGGCATAACACGTGCCATGGCAAATGAATGGGCGAAGGATAACATTAACGTCAATGCGATCGCCCCTGGTTACATGGCAACCAATAATACCACGGCATTGAGAGCGGATGAAGCACGTAACAAGGCAATCATTGACCGTATACCAGCTAATCGCTGGGGGACGCCTGAGGATGTTGCTGGTCCTTGTGTTTTCTTGGCATCGGATGCTGCCAATTACATTAATGGATACACCATTGCGGTTGATGGTGGCTGGTTAGCACGATAATAGAGTGCACTCTGAAAAAGTAGGAATAATATGATAGAGCAACAGGTAATCGCTCAAGCATTAGGTTTTGTTAGTTTTGCATTAGGTGTTTATGCTTTTTATCAGAAAGATGATAAAAAATTGAAAACAGCTATGTTGGCCTTTCAACTTAACTATGTACTTCATTATTTTTTACTGGGCTCTATTGTATCCGCTCTGAGTGCATTACTGTCAGCCTTGAGAACAGGCACTGCTATTTACATTTCATCGGCGCGCGTCGCTGTATTTTTTATTGTTGTCGGTTTGTCCTGTGGCATTTATTTAGCAGATAATATTTGGGATCTCTGGTCAATACTAGGGATGAGCATTGGTACTTATGCTGTATTTGTACTAAAAGGCATTAAAATGCGCATTGCCCTTTTATTAGGCGGAATGTGTTGGTTAACGAATAATATTTTAATAGGCTCTATCGGTGGTAGTTTATTAGAGGCAACATTGATTAGCATAAATGTCACCACTATATTTCGTTTACAACGTGAACAGCGACAAGCGCTTAAAATAAAAGAAACGAGATTAAATAACTCATAATTGTATCTAGCTATTATCATTTAAGATGCAAAATGCCTTAAGGGGCGGGGTGAATATATTCAACGTATTTATTTTCAATTTGTGAAAATGAATCATCTTGAACTCAGTCGTTATTTTAGGGCGCTCAATTATTATTGAGTTTAAGGTCATTTATTTATCGTTATGATGGCAGAGTCTTGTTCGTGATCGCTAAGTGTTTACTGGCAATCGTAAAAACAAGTTAATAAAGCTGTATTGCTGAGCGCTTTTCGATGCTGCTTCGTTACACATTGAGTAAACTATGATAAATTCTTTATGAGGCATTTGTCTCTCTGTAATATTGATAATTTTTAATTATAGGATAATTGTTGTGAATAAAATTGTACTTATTATTTTAGCTATCTTATTACCACCCATTGCTGTTTTTCTAAAAAGTGGTGCTGGTAAAGATTTGATTATAAATATAGTGTTGAGTCTTATCTTTTTTGTGCCCGGTGTTTTACATGCATTGTGGCTTATCACCAAAGACTAGATTGAATATCCACTCGTTAATGAATTATAAAAAGGAATAAAAGCCACTGGCTTTTGTTCCTTCACTACCCTTTTAAGTAATGATGTTAAACGACATCTATCTGCGTAAAAAATATAATGCTACTTGCCTGTGCTTCCTGCTAGAGTTTCATACCAACGTCCATAATATTGAGTTAGCAATAGTGATATTTGATTGTGTTATTACCGTCACAGTGGATGATTAAATTGATACTAATCACCAAGCGAGTGGGTGTGAATGACCAAAAATCGCCACGATGAGGTGGCAACCCGTTTTTTAGTGGGTGCGGAATAGTAGATAAAGTAGTGCCAGTAAAGTCTATAAAGAGTGGCATAACGCCACTTGATTAGGTGTTGTAAATTAATGGCCTCGGTGACGCATGTTGAGTGGGAGTTGACGAATTTGTTGACGTTGCCTGCCCTGTTGACGTGCACGGCTAGCGTTATTTAAATTTTCCATACGTCGATTTGACGAGGATTGAAAACGTTGTGTGGAGTACACCTTCTGTTGTGCTTGTCTCGATGATGCTTTATTTTGTATTGTTGAACGAGATTTATCATGGTTGATATTATTAACAGAATTTTTAATTTTATCACGCTCAACATTGCTACTTTTATTATTTAGACTCTGTTGTTGACTACTGCCTAAGTCTTGCCATTTACCATTATTACGTTGTTGCCATTTATCACCATCACGTTTCAGTGCATTGCCGTCTTTATCAGCAAAAACATTATTACGTCTGCTTTTATCATTACGCGCTGTTTTTAAATCGCGCTTAACCTGTGATGGCGAGGCATTTCGCTTGCTATTTTCTGCACGTTTGTACAAGTTATTGGTTTTATGATTATTGCCAATATTAACATTATTACCAATGTTAATATTGCCCGTATTGATCACAACGGGTCCTCGGTGGCCACCTGGATGCGGGCCATAATGAGGGGGATGATGTGGTCCGCGGTATCCTGCGTTCCAATTCATGCCGACGCTGAAAAAACCATTGCTCCAACTGACGCCAACATTCCAACCGCTCCAGCTATTATAACCAACATGGAGTCCCCAAGTGGGTGGGCGAGGGTAATAATAACCGCCACGCCAATAAGGGGGATAATACCAACCCGTACCATACACAGGCACACCATAATAGGGGTATGACCACATATAACCTGGGTAGTAACCTACGTAAACAATTTCTGGCGTAGATTCGTAAATATCCACATAGGTAATATTATAAACGGGAGAACTTGGTGGTATTTTTGCTATTTCATTTTTAGGGATTTGGTCTGCTACTTTCCACGGACCTAGTGCCGTATCTGCTTTAAACCACACAGCATTATCCACCGCATAAAATTTATTTTCTACCTTAATTACCTGTGAATCGGTATTCTCCGCATAGGATACTTGCGTACCGGGAATGATTTCGAACTTAGGCTCTCCATCGTAAGTCACCGTTAAACGGGTATCTTTACGGCTGATCGCTGCTGTTTGTGGAATATGAGCATCAAGTATGGCTTCATTCGCTTCCTCTGTGCCTGCGACCGATACGCGCAAACTTCCTAAATCTGAAGCGGGTGGGATATTTGCAAAACTCTTTGGCAGTTCATCAGCACGCACAAATGTCCATGGACCCGTCTCTTTTTTAGCACGGAACCAACGTCCAGATAACAACACATACATATTGCTGGTTTTAAGTTCCCTTAACCAAGGTGTCTCGGTATTACTGACATATATTAATTCACCGCCAGCTAAACTCTTCCAATTTGGCGGGCCATCACTCGCAATTAACTCAGTCGGTTCAGTCGCGACAACAATTTTAAGGGCGCTTTGATTTTGGGTCGGGAGACCTTCAGATTTAGGTGCCATTTCGACTAAATCAGCGGGTACTGTTTTGGTTTCATGGTAAGGGCCATTAATATCTTTGGCTTGATACCAAGTATAACCATTGGTTAGATAGATCCGTGTTGATTTTGTATCACGCACCACTGTCATGGTTGTATTTAACGCTCTCTCATAGGGACTGTTTTCTATGGCCCCAAATTTAGCTTCACCATCGAAGCTTAATAAGATAGCAAGTTGCTTTTCAAATACTATTTTAGGCGGTTCATTTTTAATCTCAGTTAAGCTTTTTTTCGCTGCTTGCGCGCTCTCAAGACTGGCGGTCAATTGTGATAATGACGTGACAAATTCTACATTTTTAAGCGCATGGTTAAGCGCACTGATAAAGCGTTGCTCTCCGGCATCTTTAGAATCAGGCCAACGTACGCGAGTGACATTTAGATCGCGTACACTGGTATGGTCTGTACTACGATCCGTATCGATTTTGGCCGTAAACCAAAAAACACCAAAAATGGGGTCTTTATTTTGTAGTTGAAATGACATCGCCGAGCGCGCGCTTAATAAATTACCATTAAGTTTCTCTGGCTGTGGTTGATACACCACAACCAAACCTTCTGAGGTGTCGACTTCTTGTGGCCATTCAACTGCCATACTATTAAGTGAAAATAGGCAGGCAGATAACATAATGAAAGAGAGATAAAAGTGTTTGATCGAGGTGAGAGCTTTCATATATTTACCCATGACAAATTTTTAATATTATCACTATGCCATTATCAATGATTATTGAACAGTAAAAGTTCACTCAAAATATAGGTGAACGTACAAATAAGGGGACAACTATTTATCAGGCACTGGATCAAGCACTAACGCAAAGCGTTAAAGGAAGCCTCACCTATACTTTATGTTATACCTCCTGTGATGAAGGTTTGTTACGATTGTTATCATCGCTATGGTAGGTAATGTAACTTTTTATTTCTGCATTGGTTGTCTGTAATAACGCTTTTAATTCTTTATAATGTGCTTCACTTAAATGCTCTGATTTATTTAACTGTTCGTAATGATCGCAACGCTTACTTAACGCAATCGCGCCAATGCTTGCCGATACGCTTTTTAATTCATGTAATAAAGTGGACATTTGGTGTTGTGAAGAAACCTTCGCAGAGAAAATATTTGGGTGATAGTTTTTGATAAAAACAGTTAACAATTCAATGAATAAGTCTTGAATATTATTGGTTGTTTTTAGACCTTTTTTAAAATCAACAAGCACTGTAGTTGTCTTTTTCTGATTAAAAGGTTCTGTTTTTGTTTCTACTGTTGTTGAAGTGTTGGTTTCACCACCAACCAATAATAAATTAGCTAAAACAGAAAGGAGGTTATCAAAATCAAAAGGTTTGCCAATGATATCATCCATTCCACACGCTAACGCTTTTTGTTTATGTTCAAGCATGATGTTTGCGGTTAAAGCAACAATCGGAATTGTGTGCATGTGTAACTCGGTTCTAATCGCTTTCGTCGCTTCATAACCATCCATAACAGGCATCTGACAATCCATTAGAATAATGTCAAAATGTTCATTTTTTAGTTTTTTAAGTACTAATTCACCATTTTCGACAATCGTTATTTCGATGCCTTTTTTTAGAAAGAGTGATTTCATCAGTCTTTGATTTATTTCGTTATCTTCCGCTAGCAATATTTTTTTTCTAGCAATAT
>JBAHZV010000099.1:0-8238 GCA_037132845.1 Psychromonas sp. | reverse complement strand
TGCAAATAACCACAGCCATAATGATGCAGCACCTTGGCGCTCATAAGACTCCTCTTGTACAGCTTGAAGTGCCACTAGCAGTGGCGAATCCCAACAGTTTGGACTCTCCGCGGGTGTGACACCTTCATTGGGTGTTAATTTATAACTCACCGCGGTAGCATTAAGTTTCTCAATGTAATCATACTGCGTGGGATACTTAAAGCCTTCTGCCAAGACCACTCCATCGTCATTAATAACACGTGCACTGCGAAGTCGAATAAGCGGAGAGCTCACTTCACCATTGTCATCTTTCGTACAGATAAGATCATTAATAAACCAAATGTCACCCGTGTTATAATCGTATAAAAAGGCGCTTTGACTACGTGGACTCCCCCCAGAAACCGGATCTGTTTGATCATAATCATCCACTTCGCCTACCATCCAATTATCCTCATTGGCATCATGAACACGACTATTGGCACCCTCTTTCGTCACATATTGACTGCCATTGCTAATATATTGCCAAGTGGTTGCCACTTTTTTGTTGTATAAAGGAAATTGAATATCACCGTTTTCGTTATTGTAAACAAAAAACTCAGTCGCTTCATTTGATTCTTTTGACGCTGAAAATTCCCGATTACCGGTAATGATGCCAGCATCTGAAATAGTGAGCGCCCAAGTATTGTAGATATTATCTTCATCTTCACCATCGGTTGCGGCGGTTATTTCTGTCGGGATAGTATACGCCCCATCTAAATCAGGCTTCATAATAATTGCGCGCTGGGAATCATTGTCATTGTCATGATCCGAAGTCGATACCCCCACGGCAATACCTAATGCGTTTATATCTAGTGCACTGGCACTCAATAGTAAATCATCATCATCATCCAACTCACCCAGCCAGCTTGTCGCTAGCGCAAAATCTTCTGAAACAGAGAAGCTACCATCAGAGCCCTTCGTTATTTCCCAAGCCCATGCTTGGGTATTAAAACCAGGACAACGAACTAACTCATTCATCATCGCATAATAATCATCATATTCAGTACTGCTATAACAGTCGTCAAAATAATCCTCATCATCTGGATAAGAACGACTGGCGTTACCCACCACGATGGTTTTTATCGAATCAACACCATCAATCTGGTAGGTCACTTGCTTTATTTTATAAGCGCTACTAAAGCCACCATTATCATCCTCAAAGGTATCGGGTAATAACCATGTAGTAGCATCACCACCATTGATAGGTTGAATAAAACCACGCCGTGCAAAATCACGAACACCATTATCATAAGGGGCTGATGAGTAACCCACGACAAAGTCAGCGGTTATATCGGTACTTTTAACATCAACACTAGTAACATCAACACTAGCAGAGTCAAATGGTGATAAAACCTCAGAATTATCACTTGAAGAACTATCACCTGATATAGTATTGGCAAACATATAACTTTTGTAACCACTTGCAGCACCAGATTGCGCATTACGCCACGCTTGATAAGCATTCTTGTAACTTAATTGGCCCTCGGTTTCACTACCATAAAATTCAAGCTCACAAAGATCATAATCATATTGGCAAGGACGATTGAAAGTAAAAGGCAAACCAATATCAATATCAGCGGATAATGCCGCTTTCATTGAATAGGTGGCAATATAATACTCACCATCATCCTCAGAAATTGCAGAGGGATAAGGGCCATAATTTGCACCCGCTGCAGTGACAATAATTTCTTCAAACGAATAATAGGCGACAGCATCACCTTCATCTGCCCAACTACTATTTACAATAAACAGTGCGAATGACGCACAAGCCAATGTGACTTTAAATTTCATTTAAGATGACTCTCCGTTTTGTAACTCTTCTAAATGTTCCCAACGCTCAAAAGAACGCTCAAATTTGTCTTCTATTGTGGCAAGTTCAGCCAGAAACTTATCCGCATCGGCTTTATCTTTAGTGAAAAACTCCGGGGTGTTGATCGTGGTTTGCAACACCTCAATACGATTTTCTAAGTCTTCAAGCTCTTTTGGCAATGCATCTAACTCAAGTTGCATTTTATAGGATAATTTTTTAGTGTTTTTTGCTTTTTCTTTTGTTAGGATTTTTTCAACTTTTACTGTTTTGTCAATTTTTTTATCAATGGCATTTGCTTGCTCACTTTGTGCTTTATGACGAGCTGCATCACTAAAGCCACCCACAAATTGCTCTATGTTTCCGTTGCCATCAAAGAACCAAGTATGGGTAACGGTATTATCAACAAAACTACGATCATGGCTCACCAATAATAACGTTCCTTGGTAGTCAGCTAATAACTCCTCTAAAAGTTCTAGGGTTTCGACATCAAGATCATTGGTAGGTTCATCAAGAATCAATAAATTATTTGGTTTTAAGAAAATTTTAGCCAATAATAGACGATTTTTTTCACCACCCGAAAGTGCTTTTACAGGTGTTCTTGCACGAACAGGATGAAAGAGGAAGTCTTGTAAATACCCTAATACATGGCGTTTAACACCATTTACTTCAACTTCTTGTCGACCCCCAGCCAAATTATCGACCACGGATTTTTCAGGATCTAAAGTATCGCGGTATTGATCAAAATAGGCAACTTCTAATTTAGTGCCACATTTGATTTGACCTGCGTCCGGTTGCAGTTGGTCTAAGAATAATTTTAAAACCGTACTCTTACCACAACCATTACGTCCAATAAAGGCAATTTTATCACCGCGCATAATGGTGGTTGAAAAATCTTTAATAATGGTAAGATCATCATAAGCGTAAGAGACATTTTCAGCTTCAAAAATTATTTTACCTGAGCGACTCGATACGCCTATATTCATTTTTGCTTTACCCTGTACATTCTGACGATCAGAGCGTTCAGTACGTAAAGCTTTTAATGCACGCACACGCCCTTCATTACGCGTACGACGTGCTTTTATACCTTGGCGGATCCATTTTTCTTCAATCGCAAGCTTGCGATCAAACTCCGCATTTTGTTCGTCTTCAACACGTAAGGCTTCCTCTTTAGCAACCAGATATTCATCGTAACCACCCGGCCAAGAGCTTAAATTACCACGGTCGATATCAATAACGCGTGTTGATAAACGGCGAATAAATTCCCTGTCATGGCTAATAAAAATAATTGAGCCTTTAAAGCTTAATAAAAATTGCTCTAGCCATTCAATGGTACCGACATCTAAATGGTTGGTTGGCTCATCTAAAAGCAGCAAATCTGGATCGTTCACTAACGCTTTTGCTAATGCGACTTTACGCAACCAACCACCCGACAACTGATCCAAATGAGTATCGGGCGAGATGGCTAATCGGTCTAATATTTGGTTGATTTTACTGTCTAATTGCCAACCATCCAGCTGATCAAGTTTTTCTTGATATTTGGCTAATTTATTAAGCTCTCTTTCACTGCAATCGGTAGCAATCACATTGAGTTGGTGATGGTATGATTTTAACACTTCACCAACATCGTCCATGCCCGAAGCGACAAAGTCATAGGCGCTCATGGTATTCGCACTAGGTGGATCTTGCTCTAAACGGGCAATTTTCACGTCGCTATTAATTAAAAGAGAGCCATCATCTAGTTGAATACGGCCATCTAATACTTTTAATAATGTTGATTTTCCCGCGCCATTTCTACCCACTAAACAAACACGTTCATTGGGCTCAATCACTAAGGTCGTTTTATTTAATAATGGGGTGTCACCAAAGGCGAGTTCTGCATTATGTAAGGTTAATAGTGCCATTAATTCTCTTCTATAAAGTCTTGTAATTGTTGTACTGAAAAAGGCCAATTTAAGGTGGCCTGTGATTCATTTTTTACAACAGGAATGCGTGTTTTATATAACTCAACTAATGTTGATTGCTCAATAATATCTATTTTTTGATAGTCCAAATTGAGCGACTCTAATAACACTGTCGCGTCATCACAAAGATGACAACCATCGGTATAATAGAGTATTAAAGCATTAGTCATGTTTGCTTAAAATCCAACATTGATGGATTTTAACGTTGCGTTTAAAGTCTTCTGGGATAGAGGCTTTAGAGATATCTTTTATATAAAAGCCCAGTGCCTTGATCGCTTCAAGGTCTAATTTAAAGTTACGTTTATTATTAGAGAAGATGATTTCACCACCGTCATTTAAACGCGCACTGGCAGCCGTTAATAATGAAACATGATCATCCTGTACATCAAACACATCACTCATGCGTTTAGAATTTGAAAAGGTTGGGGGATCAATAAAGATCAGATCATACATCTCATGGGCATGCTGTAACCATTTGATACAGTCTTGCTGGATAAACTCATGCTTGCCTTTAATACCGTTGGCGGCAAAGTTTTCTTCAGCCCATGCGATATAAGTATTAGACATATCAATACTGGTGGTGGATTTAGCCCCACCAAGCGCTGCATGTACTGAGGCTGTTGCGGTATAACAAAATAGATTTAAGAAATCTTTACCCTTGGCCATGTTGCCAATTTTAAGACGGATTGGACGGTGATCTAAAAACAGTCCAGTATCAAGATAATCTTGTAAGTTAACAATCAGTTTAGCCGCCCCTTCATGCATAATTAAAGACTGTTTTTTAGCGTCTAGTTTTTCATACTGTTTACGCCCTTTTTGGCGTTCACGTACTTTAATGACCAGTTTATCATCGGACAGGTTAAGCATGTAGCGCACCGTAGAAACCACATCTAAAAAGCGACGACGTACTTTAGCAAGCTCTATCTCTTTCGGTGCTCGGTATTCTTGAATAATAATATATTCACCGTAACGGTCAATCGCGACATTATATTCCGGTAGATCAGCATCATACATACGGTAACATTCAACGTTTTCACGTTTTGCCCATTTTTCTAATTTTTTTAGATTTTTAGTTAAACGGTTGGCAAATGCTTCTGAGTAGATAGCGGGTTTGATTTGTTTGACTTCTTTAAATACAATTTCAGACTCACTTTCTTGCGCCATTTCAAACGGCTTTTCAACTGTTTCAGCTTCATCGCCACGACCCATTGTCCATGGATTTACGCTGTCAATGCTTGCGCTCTGTTCACTGGCCACTTTTTCAGCATGTTTATGGTCATTTTTATGGCTGTATTTACTGGTGATATCACCATAAATATCGTCACTCGTGACATTTTTTTGTTCATTACTCTTTTCAACGACAGGTGCAATCGTATTAGCAGCTGGACGCTTCGCAGAAATACGGTAGTTTTTAAGCACACATTCAATGGGGCCATTGAAAAATTTAAAGCTTTTAGCCGCCCGCATCCCTAAACAACTTAACAGCTCAGTATCCATAGCAAACATCGCAAGATTCCAACCGGCAAAGGCATCTTTAAAATGTGCACCAAGTTCAGTGTACAAGGTGATGGTGTCACTGAAGCCCCCTAAACGCTCACCATAGGGAGGGTTAGAAATGAGCATGCCTGTTTCTAATTCTACCGGTGGTAATACTTTTTTTGCATCTTGTACTGAGAATTCGATCAGCTCTGCAACACCTGCACGCTGTGCATTTTCTTTAGCAATGCGGATCATTTCTTTGCTCAAGTCAGAGGCATAGAATTTTGCTTCACAATCTTGTACGGCACGTCGACCATAAACCTGCGCCGATGTTTTTAATGTTTTCCAACAGACGTCATCGTGTTTTTTCCACTTTTCAAAGCCAAACCTTGGACGTAATGATCCCGGCGCAATATTGAGTGACATCATAGCCGCTTCAATCACAATCGTGCCCGACCCACACATAGGATCAACTAAGGCTTCACCTTTCCAACCACTGCGTTTAACAATACCCGCGGCCAGCGTTTCACGTAACGGTGCTTCACCAGCAATCGTACGGTAACCACGAAGATGCAGTGGTGAGCCAGAAAGATCTAAATAAATAGAGACTTTATCTTTCCATAAACGCCCATTAAAACGGATATCAGCATCGCGTTTTTCAACATTAGGACGCTGTTCATCAAACTTTTTACGAAATCTATCAACAATGGCATCTTTAATTTTTAACGCACCAAATTGGGTATTACGAATTTCATCATTGCCTCCCGAGAAGTCAATCGAGAAAGTGCTATCAATATCAAAGTGTTCTTCCCATGGAATGTTGCTACAACCAAGGTAAAGATCCAATGAATTTAATACTTTAAATTCGCTTAATTTTAATAAAACACGTGATGCAAAACGTGACCATAAGCAAACTTTATAGCCTTGTTCTAGAGAACCATCGAAGCTAACGCCACCGTTCATTTGTTTGGGACTTTCTATGCCCATCTCTTTAAGTTCAGCCTCAAGTAAGGGGGCTAAACCTTTGGCGGTAGGGATAAAATAACTTTGCATTTTTTGCATAAATGGTTCTCTAAAATAATATAAAAATGGTCGAAAAAAAAATGTTGTTCATTATACCCTTTAAAAACAAAAAAACACGGTAAAAACCGTGTTTTTCATTTAAGCTAAATTTAAACCCTAAGCAGTTAATATCTCACTGATCATCAATACGCCATGTCCTTTACCACCCGCCGACCAAAGACCATTCGCGCTCAGTTGATAACTGCCCGAAAGATCAAAATGAAGCCAGTTTTTTTCCGGTGTTTTTACAAATTTTGCAAGAAAGGCAGTCGCTGTAGAAGCGCCAGCCATGCCCTCTCCACTTTGGATATTAGCAATATCTGCAAAAGAAGAGCTAATTTGTTGCAGGTGAAATTGCTCAAAAGGCAAGCGCCACAACATCTCATTATGCTGTTTTGCACTCTCTGCCGCTAGCTGTGCAAATTTATCATCCATGCTTAATACACAGTTATAATCACGCCCGACTGCCATCTTAGCAGCCCCCGTTAAGGTGGCCGCATCGATTATTTTATTAGGATTATCTTCCTGTGCCGCAATTAAGCCATCCGCAAGCACTAAGCGCCCTTCTGCATCGGTATTTAATATTTCAGCTGTTACACCATTTTTATAAGTGATCACATCACCGAGTTTAAAGGCATTACCACTGACTAAATTCTCAGCACAGCAGAGATAAAGTTTGACACGTTTTTGTAAGCCGTTAACGATCGCAAGTGCTAACGCACCAGCGAGGGTTGCAGCTCCCCCCATATCACTTTTCATAATGGCCATACCGGCACTCGGTTTGAGGCTGTAGCCACCGGAGTCAAAAGTGATGCCTTTACCCACTAATGCATATTCAACGGGTGCGTTTTCATCACCCGTGGGGTTATAATCAAGTTGTAACATTGCTCCCGGACGCACGCTACCTTTAGCAACTTGATAGATACCTTGAAAATCATGCTCAAGCAATGCTTCGCCACTGATAATTTTATAGTTAAGATATTGAGGTTCAACTAACACATGTTTAATTAAATTGGCTGATTTTTCACATAACGCCTCGGGCGAAAGTGCTTCTGGCCCAAGATTAATGGTATTACGCACCCATTCAACAATCAATTTACGCGAGGTGAGCGTTTGCAACTGCTGCTCATCAATCTCCCCGAAATTCAATTTAGCGCCTTTTTTAGGGTTAAATAACCCTTGGTTAAATGCCCAACGTAATTCACAATCCCAATGATCACCTTGTAACTTTATCTCCTGTAGAGACATTGATTCTAATTTACGTGCTGCCATCTGTACTTGGATAAATAATGACTTGTTTTTATCAAGGTGGATAAGCACATTTGCTTCAGAAAAACTTAATAGTGCATTTTCACCCCAAACAGGTGAAGCAGGTTCAAAACTCAGTGCTACAAAAAAATAGTGACTCATCTTTTTTCCTTATCTTTCTTAAAACAAAAACGCAGACCAGCGGTCTGCGTTTATTAAATTTACGGAGTGTTATAGCACTCGTAATAAATAGCGGATCAATTTTACTGATTATAACAAACAATTGCGCGCTAATATTAGATTATATCCTCCTGTTACCTCAAGATATTTTGTCAAGCGTGAGCTCGGATATCAGGGCAAGGAAAAGAGCACCAATCTGCATTGTTATAAAATTTCGATTTAGAATGACGATACGTCGATTGCGATTACATCTCTTCAATCCAACATTGCTGAATGGCTTCTAATATTCTTTCACTACAATGTGTGACATCATCATCAAACTCTTTTAATGCAATGATCCATTCACGCAATTCAGTAAAATGAAGCAAAACCGGATCTTGATCGGGGTGCGCATCCATTAATGCGATTGCAATATCGAGTGAATCTATCCATTTTAAAGGCATAATAACCTCCTCATTAATAATACTAAGTTACCTGACT
>JBAHZV010000112.1:0-7669 GCA_037132845.1 Psychromonas sp. | reverse complement strand
TTAATTTTCAACTTGAAGCCATCCTAATAAATGGTTTCAAGTCACTCCCTTATACCAAAGGAATTAATTAAGTGATCAAGTATTACGCAGGAAAATTATCACTAACAAGGCGTGAGTTGCAGGAGATAGTTATTCTCACTTCAAGACTCACAACGTAGGTAGGGTTAATTTTAACAACTAAGGCTGATCACCTTTTTAGTTCTTTTGTATTACTAGAGGCTTATATGGATTTCGAAACCTTTTCCCCACTCAACATTAGCCAAGATAAGCTCACTATTCCTTACCTCAAAAAACATAGCCAAGATTTTCATGAATGGCAGGTTGAGGCATTTACCAACAAAAATGACATTATTCGACTGGTACAACAACGCGCTCGTTATATTGATGAGTTATTAACACGTTTATGGGATTTTGTTGGCTTAAATGAAAGCTTTGATCTGGCGCTGATAGCAGTGGGTGGGTATGGACGCGGTGAATTACACCCAAAGTCTGATATTGATTTATTGATTCTTTCACAATCTGGTTTTAGTGAGCAATCAGAAACTAAAATAAGCCTGTTCATTACCCTACTTTGGGATTTAAAACTTGATGTAGGCCAGAGTGTGCGTACTTTACAAGATTGTTATGAGCAAGGCAAAGACGATATTACTATTGCCACCAGCATGCTCGAGGCACGTTTTTTAGTGGGTAATCAACAGACCTTTGAAAAATTAAAAATACAATTAGAAAGTCCCACCTTTTGGCCCTCAAATAAATTTTTCATAGCCAAAATGAAGGAGCAAATTGCTCGCCATAAAACCTGCCACGGTGATGGTTATAGTTTAGAGCCAGATATTAAAAATGGTCCCGGTGGATTACGCGACTTACAAACTGTCGCTTGGATTTCAAAATGCCACTTTAATGCGCATAGTTTATTAGAGCTCACCACGCTTAATTACATCACTCCGAGTGAATATCGGGAGTTAGTTGACTGCCAAACATTCCTCTGGACGATTCGATTTGCATTGCATACCGTGACCAAACGACCCGACAACCGACTTTTGTTTGATTTTCAACATGAAGTAGCCACTCTATTGGGTTATACGGGCACAGGAAATCAGGCTATTGAGCAAATGATGAAAACGTTTTATCAAACGATTCATCGGGTCAAAGAGCTTAATTATATGTTGCTACAATATTTTGATGAGGCGATTCTCGGTAATTTAAACCAGAAAATTGAAAATATTGATGAACATTTCCAATTACGTGATCACAAGATTGAGTTAAAAACCCCCTCTTTGTTCAGTGATCGCCCAGAAATGATACTGAATCTATTTCTACATATTGCCAACGATCCCCGTATTGAAGGCATCTATTCACCAACACTGCGTGAATTACGTGAAACTCGTCGTTGCTTAACACAATGGTTACAAAATATTCCCGAGTGTCGAACTATTTTTATGCAAATAATAAGGCACCCACGTGGTATGGGGTTTGCGTTGACCCTGATGCATAAATACGGTGTTTTAGCGGCCTATATTCCACAATGGAGTCGTATTGTTGGGCAAATGCAGTTTGATTTATTTCATGCTTATACGGTCGATGAGCACACACATAAACTGATTAAACATATTTATAACTACCCAACTAGCAAAGAGAAACACCCCCTTGCTCATGAGCGTTATAGCTATTTAGAAAAACCTGAGTTACTTTTTTTAGCGGCTATTTTTCATGATATTGCGAAAGGGCAAAAAGGAGATCATTCAACACTTGGCGCGGTGGATGCGCTCGCATTTTGTAAATTACATGGGTTAAGCCAGCATGAAAGTAAGTTTGTTGCTTGGTTAGTGAAAGAGCATCTCACCATGTCTGTTACGGCGCAACGTCGCGATATCAGTGATTCACGCGTTATCAAGGAGTTTTCACAATTAGTACGTGATGAAAAACACCTCAACTTTTTATTCTGTTTAACGGTGGCTGATATTTGTGCCACCAACGAAGGCACTTGGAACAGCTGGAAAGGCACATTGCTACGTGAACTTTATTACAGCACTCAAAAAATGCTTCGTCGTGGAATGGAAAACCCTCCGGATATCCGCGATAGAATACGCGCCAGGCAAGGTAAAACATTAGCACTTTTACTTGAAATAGGTGTCGATGTAAGCACCGTTAAAAATTTATGGAAACGCTTTAGGCTTAACTACTTTTTCCGTTATAACTCAGCACAAATTGTGTGGCATACTACCCACCTATTAAAGCATCAAGATCATAGTCAACCTCTGGTTTTGATCAGTGATCAAAATGAGCGTGGTGCAACAGAAATATTTGTTTACCATAAAGATATGCCCGCGTTATTTTCGTCTGTTGTCACTGAGATAGATAATAAAAAACTGAGTGTCTACGATGCCAAAATTCTCTCTAGCCGTGATGACTTTTCTCTCAGTACTTTTATTGTTTTAGAACAAGATGGCGAACACATTGATCCCGATAAAATACAACGCTTAAAAACGGCAATTGAGATGGCACTGCTTTCACCGGAGAAAGTAAATCGTCAACAAACTCGCTTAATGCGCATCAAACGGCAGTTTAAATGTGAACCTAAAATTACATTTTTACCCACCAAACGAAAACGCACACAAGTTGAAATTGTTGCCTTTGACTCCCCCGGTATTTTAGCTGACATTGGCGAAGTATTTAGAAGCAGTGGTTTAATGCTCGACACCGCTAAAATAACCACTATCGGGGAGCGTGTAGAAGATCTCTTTATCGTTGCAACAGAATATGGTGACGCGTTAACAAAACAACAGGAAGAAAATTTGCAAGCAAATTTAATCAAAGAATTAAGTTTAGACGATAGTAGCGAAAGCTAACTAGCCCGAAAAATACGAGAGGAAAAACCTAAAGCACTTTTCTCTCGTCTCTGTTGCTAAAGTAATTGATAGCCATGATACTTCAAGTATTCAGCAATCCATTCACTTTACGTGCTGACCTTGTTGTAAGAGTCTTACAACGTTCCTGAAAAGATCAGACTTAGATGACTCATTAATGCCGGTTAATTAAATAACACAAAATGATGATGAAGGATAGATAACTCAACACGATCACCAACTTGATAGATTTCTTGGCAATTATGTTGTTGCACAATATACAGCTTACCTGCAAAATCGACCGTAAACTTCTGTAAAGCCCCCAATAAATCAATACCAGTAATCGTTGATTTGCCATTACTATCAAGGTTAATGGCAAGTTGCTCGGGCCGTAATAGCAACTGCAACTTTGTCTCAATCGGAAAATCAATGATCTTATCACTGACTAACAAACCAAAATCAGATTGCAGTCTATTGGCTGTATTTACTTGAACATCAAGGTAATTGCTTTGCCCCATAAAGTCAGCAACATAACGAGAATCGGGCAAACTATAGAGATGTTGTGGTGCACCAATTTGTATTATTTTACCGGCTTTCATCAAGGCAATCTTATCTGAAAATGCAAAACCTTCTTCCTTAGAATGGGTCACAAACAAGGCACTCATTGAATGTTTTTTTAATAACGAGCGAATCTCTTTAATAAGCTTAAAACGTACATGTTGATCCAGGTTAGAAAAGGGTTCATCAAGCAACATCAACTCAGGTTGGTATGCCAATGCACGCGCAATAGAGATACGTTGTTGTTGCCCGCCAGAAAGTTGATGTGGGAAACGTTGTCCAAAATCACTTAATTGCACCAGCGCTAAAACCGCTTCGACACGTTTCCTCTTCTCCTCTGAGTTCATTTTTAGCAATGAAAAAGCGATGTTGTCAAAAACATTAAGGTGAGGAAACAATGCATAGTCTTGAAAGATCAAACCAACTTTACGTTTTTCTGGTGGTATATTGAGCCGATGACCATCAATATCATCGCGATGAACAACACGACCATTGATGCTAATATTCCCAGACATTTCTGACTGCAAACCCGATACAGCACGTAATAAAGTGGTTTTCCCACAGCCACTTTCTCCTAACAAACAAACAATTTCATTATCTTGCAAGTCAAGGTTAAGATTTTTTAATATGTGGTTATTTTGGTAAAAACAGTTTAAATTTTTAATCACTAATGCAGACATCAACGGGCCTTTTCTAAAAAACGGTTTACAACAATAAAGGGCACAAGCCCTATCAACACAATAAACAATGCGGGTAACGCGGCATATTCAATCATCTCATCGGAAACAAATTGGTAAACATAAGTCGCTAATGTTTCAAAATTAAAAGGACGCAATAATAGCGCGGTGGGTAACTCTTTCATCGCTTCAATAAACACCAAAATAAAGGCCGTTAACATGCCTTTTTTAATCAGTGGTAAATTGACTCGACGAATGGTTTGCCCCGCAGTATGACCTAAGGTACGCGAGGCCTGATCCAAGGTTGGTGATACCTGCGCCAACGCACTATCAATACTGCCCACTGCAATGGCACTAAAACGCACTAAATAGCCGAAAACCAAGATAAATAAAGTACCAGAAAATATCAGCCCAACAGGTGAAAAACCAAACTCAACAAGTTGCCGATTAAACCACAAATCAACACTGGTAAAAGGAATTAATACACCAATCGCCACCACCGTTCCCGGTACGGCATAACCTAATGAGGATAAGCGGATACATATTTTAGCGACTAGCCCAGGCGATAAACGCTGATAAAAATTAACCACTAATGCGATAAAAACCGCTAATGATGCCACGATAAGTGCCAGCCAAAAACTATTCAACATATATTGCCAAAGCTTTATATTTAAGGATTCTGAAAAATAACTCAGTGCATAATAAAGCAGTACGATAATCGGTAAAATGAAAGCAAAGAAGACTACCCCCCATAAAAAACCTAATACACTCCATCGTTGCCACCCCACTAAGACAAAGCGTAGTTCAGTGTGGGTCGCACCACTACGCTGATATATCTTCTGTTTACGGCGGCTATGGTTTTCCAAGGCGATGAAAATCACGAGAGCCAGCAACATCATTGATGATATTTTAGCGGCTGTGGTTAAACTGCCTAACTCCAGCCAAGTATCATAAACAGCCGTGGTTAACGTATGCACAGCAAAATAATTTACCGTCGCAAAATCACCGAGGGTTTCCATTGCTATCAGCGATAAGCCAACCGCCATTGCAGATCGCGACAAGGGTAATGAAACGCGTTTAAAGGCCTGTAAAGGTGATAAACCGAGTGTGCGAGCAGCTTGAAATAAACCGCCTGATTGGCCAAGAAAAGCACTACGAAGCAAGAGATAAAGATAAGGATACAGCGCCAACGCTAAAATGAAGATAGCACCACCGAGCGAACGAATCTCTGGGAAATAATAGTCACTCACCGATTGCCAGTGCATCAGTTCTCGAAGCAGTTGTTGAACAGGCCCACTAAAATCTAAAAAATCAGTATAAACAATCGCGATAATATAAGGGGGAAGCGCAAGAGGCAACATAAGCCCCCACTGTAGTAGCGAACGACTAGGGAACTCACAACAGGCAATAAACCATGCACTAGGCAGTGCGAAGCACAAACTCAGTAATAACACCCCTGCGATAACCAGTAAGGTGTTTAGCGTATAATTGAGTAAAACCGTATTGATGAGATGATCAAAGCTACCACTCTTATCAATAGAAAATGCACTCATAACGAGTGCAAATATAGGCATGACTAATAAAAAAGTTACCCCCCAAGGGAGTAACTTATAAAAGCAAAATGTCTTAGAGATCAAATTTCACTACATCCAATAATTTAACCGCTGCTTTATGTTGCTTAGCAATCTCAGAAAGCGGTAACGTATCCGCTTTAAATTGCCCCCATGATGCCACTAATTCTGATGGCTGAACATTTACATTGACAGGGTACTCATAATTAACTTCAGCATACATTTTTTGTGCAACATCATCAGATAAGAATTCCATCAATTTAATTGCATTGTCTTTATTCGGCGCATATTTCGTTAAGGTAATACCACTAACATTAACATGTGCACCCGTTGTTTTTTGATTAGGGAAGTTAATGTTTACCGCTTCAGCCCAGCTAACTTGTTTGGGATTATTTATCATTTTACCAAGGTAATAGCTATTACCTAACGCATAATCACATAAGCCATCTTTGATTGCTTTTACTTGTGCACGATCGTTACCCTGTGGTTTACGCGCGAGGTTGCCTTTTACTTTTTCAAGCCAGACTTTAGCAGCAGCTTCGCCCTCATGTGCAATCACCGAAGCAACCAATGAAACATTATAGGGATGTTTGCCTGAACGCGTACAAATTTTACCTTTAAACTCTGGCTTTGCTAAGTCTTGGTAGCTGATTTCAACAGGACCAACACGCTCTGAAGAAGAGTAAATGTTACGTACACGTGTTGTTAGTGCAAACCATTCATTATTAGGGTCACGGTATTGGCTTGGGATGTTTTTATTCAGTGTGTCACTGATGACTGGCTGAGTTAAATTTTGGCTCGTTAATGAAACCAAACGACTAATATCCGTCGTCAGTACTAGATCCGCAGGCGATAACTCACCTTCACGTTTAACACGCTCAATAAGACCTTTTTTAGAAAACAGAATATTCACTTTAATACCCGTTTCTTGGGTAAATTTTTCCATAATCGGCTCAATTAAAAAAGCCTGACGAAAGGAGTATACATTAACTTCTTCAGCAAACGTTGAAACGGATGTTGCGCTTAAAGCGATCAAAAGAGTACTGCGTGTAAATAATTTTTTAAGTGACATATAATTCATCCAAATAATAATAGTTATCAAGTTCCAATATTGTATATGATAATAATTACCGTTTGCAACAATTATTTATTTTACTTAAATAAACGCGATTTAAACTTAGCCTTCAACAAAAATGATGCTAACGAGCGGGTAAGATATCTATAGTCATTCTTATTTAAGATGCAAAATTCAATCCCCTCTAACACAGCTAAATTTTAGATGAAAACGTGATACCGAGAATTCGTCAACGTTTTGTAAGTGCTTATTAAATAATTGCGTTTTATCAAAAAAACCACAGGCAAACACCGTTAATCACTCAAAAAGCAATGAAGATGCAGACCTCACCCCTTTGTTATAGGCGGTTAGCATTAAAACACTTTCACCACTGCAATATCGATCAAAACGCGTTAGTTAAGGGTTAATGTGTTGATCAGTATCTTGCGAAGTGAATATTAGTGTGATTAGTTACTTGAAAGAGCATCCTATTTCGCCTTGATGGTGCATCGAGTGAGTGACAGAGCAACCTCTCTTCATGGGTGATGGGTACATGCCAGGTTGAGATAAACACAGGCAAGTCCCCCCCCAGTCAAACAGGCAAAATAAGATGTTTTCTTATAGTAACGCTCAATATATTAAGATATTAATGCAGATAACATTAAGAAACGAGTACAATGCGCCCTTTCTTAACCCAAAGATTAATTGATAAATTGTTCACAATCACACTCAATGACACCTGAACCATTAACAAGGAATGCTGAGTAAAATTTTACAATATAGTTATCTAAATAAATGTATGTCCATAATTTTTGATCGTGTTTATCAGAAACATAATAGTTGCAATTTAATTTAAAAAATCAGAATAAAACAATTAGAATATTACTGATCTAGCAAGAGAAATTAACGCTAGTATCACGCGTTATAGTCGCATGGAGATACGTTTAAGGCACGTTCCGTTAT
>JBAHZV010000065.1:0-8328 GCA_037132845.1 Psychromonas sp. | reverse complement strand
CATAGTGCGCCTTTGATCGCTGCGGGTACTTGTTATGGGCAACTGGATTGCTTGCTGAGTGATGATTACGAAAAACAGCTCACTAATATTAGTCGCTATTTTAACGATGCAGATATTCACGCTATTTATAGTAGCCCTTTATTCCGTTGTGCTCAGTTAGCGACAGATCTGGCTAAGCAACATGTTGACAATACTGTTATTTATTACGATGCATTTAAAGAGATCAACTTTGGTCTGTGGGAGGGAAAAAAGTGGGATGATATTGGCCGTGAGAAAATAGAGCAGTGGAACGCAAACCGTTTGCTCTTTCAATTTCCTGATGGTGAAACGCCTGCTTTATTTATACAGCGAGTCTTAAAAGCATATGCTTTGTTACAAACGAATAATACAGCGAAACAAAACAAGGATAAAACCATTATCCTGATAACACACGCGGGTGTTATTCGTACCATTTTAGCCGATATTCTGGCTCTCTCTTTTTCTGAAACATTAAATTTATCCATCGATAAAGCATCGATATCACTTATTAGTGCAAAAGATAATGTTCAGGAAGTCATTTTTATCAATCACCTTCCAAGCAAAATGGCGAATAAAAAGAGATAGAGCAAAAGGACTGATGATGTGTAGGTGGTCATTATCTCACTCATAAATATTTCGCTTTATATCTGTTAGCACCTCATTTTTAATAATGTTGCTTAAATGTTGTTTAAATGTTGTTTAAATGCTGTTTAAATGCTACTTAAAAGTTGCATTATTGCCTTGCCTTAACTACTTTTTCGTTATATCTGCCTTTCTGCACTTAAATCGATATTTAAAATTCTTAACTGATTCTCGATCAAAATTGTTTCAGCGTTTGACTGATGTTGACTGAAAAACAGTAGTGAGTTTTTTTGGCTAAAAAATAATAGCAATAGATTATTTTTAGTTCGAGAGGAATGTCAGTTATACCATTGCGCTTCGTTAAATAATTAATTATTGAGCAGGAATAATCAGATAGTTAGGTTCTCTCTCTGTGAGCACCTTGCGAATCACGTTGTCAATTTTATTCAAATTTTTAGGACGGTATAAATGTTACAAAAACACAAATCATGCAATGCCTTGTTGGTACTTGTTGCGGTTTTCTTTTCTTCTCCCTTATTGGCAAGTAGCCTTGAAACAATGGATTTAACTTCTCATGGTATTGGTTATGTGGCGTTACTTATCTTTGGCATCGCCTATTGTTTAGTTATTCTGGAAGACGTTATTCACTTACGCAAATCTAAACCCGTCATCGTGGCTGCTGGTATTATTTGGGCAATGATAGGTTATTATTATTCGCAGCATGGCATGAGCCATGAGGCAGAAGTTGCCTTTCGTCATAACCTATTAGAATATACAGAATTATTCTTTTTCCTCTTGGTCGCAATGACTTACATTAATGCGATGGAAGAGCGTCAGTTATTTGATTCATTGCGTGCTTGGATGGTCAACAAAGGTTTTACACTGCGTAATATTTTCTGGTTAACGGGGGTATTAGCGTTCTTTATCTCACCAATTGCAGATAATTTAACAACCGCATTATTAATGTGCGCCATTGTTATGAAGGTTGGTGGTTCAAATCATAAATTTATTGCCATTGCTTGTATCAATATCGTGGTTGCCGCTAATGCAGGTGGAGCGTTTAGCCCATTTGGTGACATTACAACGTTAATGGTCTGGCAAAAAGGCATGGTGCCATTTACTGGTTTCTTCCATTTATTTTTACCCTCAGCAGTTAACTTCTTTGTTCCGGCTATTATTATGAGTTTCTACATCTCCAATGAAGTGGCACAGGGAGACGGTGAAGTCGTGTACATGAGACGAGGTGCTAAACGTATTGCTAGCCTATTTTTAGTGACTATATTTTGTGCCGTAGTGGGACACTCCTTCTTAGGTATGCCTCCCGTACTGGGGATGATGACCGGCCTCGGGTTTTTACAGTTTTTTGCTTTTTATCTGCGTAAAACACATAAAGCACACTACGATCACGCCATTGCAAACAGTCATGATGTTAAAGAACATGAATGTTTACGTGCTTTAAGTGACACTGAACCCTTTGATATATTTAATAAAGTAGCAAAAGCAGAATGGGACACTTTGTTATTTTTCTACGGCGTTGTCGTTTGTGTGGGGGGGCTTAGTTTCATCGGTTACTTGAGCCTGGTTTCTAATGCGATTTATGCTGATCCTGAGTTTATTACCTGGGCGAATGTATTAATCGGTGTTTTATCAGCGATTGTAGATAATATTCCGGTTATGTTTGCCGTATTAAGCATGGATCCTGCGATGAGCCAAGGTCAATGGTTATTGGTGACATTAACAGCGGGTGTGGGGGGGAGCCTGTTATCAATTGGTTCTGCTGCAGGTGTCGGATTAATGGGGCAAGCACGTGGTATTTATACCTTTGGTACACACGTTAAATGGATGCCCGTTATCGCATTAGGTTATGGCGCAAGTATCCTGACTCACCTGTGGGTAAATGCCGCTCTCTTTTAATTTGTATCAATAACCTGTAAGTCGGAAATGATGTCGACTCGGTTGTGAATAAAAAATGCGAGATATGGCTTTTGTCTATCTCGCATTTTTGTTTTAATATCTTTAATCTGAGTATGGAGTGAATCAAGGCCTTTTTAGTTAAAGGCCACTTTTACCTCCAATTTGGCTTCTAACCCCTCTCTTTTTTGGATAAACAATGAAACTTAACCCTGAGCAAGATGCTGCGGTGAAAATGATCTCTGGGCCTTGCTTGGTTTTAGCGGGTGCTGGCAGTGGTAAAACCCGTGTGATCACCAATAAAATAGCGCATTTAGTGCAAAATTGTGATTATTTGGCAAAAAATATTGTTGCGGTCACTTTTACAAATAAAGCTGCCCGTGAGATGAAAGAGCGCGTTAGTCAGACGCTTGGGCGTAAAGAAACACGGGGGCTGATGATCTCTACTTTTCATTCCCTAGGGCTTGATATTATCAAACGTGAAATAAAAACATTAGGCATGAAATCTGGGTTTACTTTATTTGATGATCAAGACAGTCTGGCACTATTAAAAGAGTTAACTGAGAAGCAACTCAAGGAGGACACGGATCTTCTGAAAGCATTAGTCAGTCAAATTTCGAACTGGAAAAATGCGCTTATTTTACCACCTCAAGCGATTAAACAAGCAAAGGGGGAGCGTGATATTATTTTTGCGCACAGTTATGACCTTTACCAGCGGCAGTTGAAGGCCTATAACGCCCTCGATTTTGACGATTTAATTGTTTTACCTACCTTATTGTTGTTACACAAAGAAGACGTTCGTTTACGTTGGCAAAAAAAGATTCGTTACCTATTAGTTGATGAATATCAAGACACTAATATCAGTCAATATACCTTGATCAAAGCATTGGTTGGCGAGCGTGCTCGTTTTACTGTGGTCGGAGATGATGATCAATCGATTTATTCGTGGCGTGGTGCGCGTCCTGAAAACTTAACGATGTTGCAGAACGATTTTCCACAGCTTAAAGTGATTAAGTTAGAGCAAAATTATCGCTCTAGTCAACGCATACTCAAGTCCGCGAATGTCTTGATCGCAAACAATGCCCATGAGTTTGATAAGCGCCTATTTAGTGAGCTTCCTTACGGCGAGTCATTAAAAGTATTAAGTGCTAAAAATGAGCAACAGGAAGCGCAACGCGTAGTGATGGAGATATCAGGGCACAAGTTTATGAATGGTAGCGCCTTTAAAGATTATGCGGTGTTATATCGTGGTAACCATCAAAGTCGCTTATTAGAAAAGGTGATGATGGAGAATCGCATCCCCTATAAAATCAGTGGTGGCACTTCATTTTTTGCGCGCGCAGAAGTAAAAGACATTATGGCATACCTCAAATTGCTGGTGAATCATGATGATGAAAATGCCTTTATTCGTGTGGTCAATAAGCCCCCTCGTGGTATTGGGACGGTGAGTCGTGAGAAATTAGGTAACTATGCCAATTTACGGCATAGTAGTATGTTTGCCGCCAGCTTTGAACTCGGGTTAGAGCAAACATTAAGTGGCAAGGGTTTACAGTCACTGCAAGCTTTTACACGTTGGTTAGTGGAATTAAACGAGCGCTTAAAACGTGAAGAGCAAATTGATGTGGTACGTGATCTTATCCGTGATATCGGTTATGAAGATTGGTTATATGAAAGTAGTCCGAGCCCTAAAGCAGCCGAAATGCAGATGAAAAATGTGTCTATGTTATTTAAATGGGTGACAGAGATGCTCAAGGGTGATTCACTGGATGAGCCGATGACACTGGAAGAGGTGGTTGCACGTTTAACATTACGCGATATGTTATCGCGTAATGAAGAAGGCGAAGAATTAGACCAAGTACAGCTAATGACCTTACATGCGTCGAAAGGGCTGGAATTTCCCTATGTCTATTTAATTGGCATGGAAGAGGGCATATTACCGCATCAAGTGAGTATTGATGAAGACAATGTAGAGGAAGAGCGACGTCTTGCGTATGTTGGTATTACCCGCGCACAAAAAGAGCTGACATTTATTCTTGCCAAAGAGCGCAATCAATACGGTGAAACAATTAATCCCACACCGAGTCGATTTTTATTCGAGTTGCCTCAAGATGATTTAGAATGGGATAGTGGTCCTCGGAAAAAAACCACGGAGCAGAAAAAAGCACTGGCGGATAAAGGAGTGGCAAGTTTAAAAGCATTATTTAAATAACTCGTTTGTTTTAATAGTATTTAGCTATTGAATGCATTGTTTTAAACGATTTTACCTATTGATTGTTTTTGTTGATAATCACCACATAGAAATAAAGGTTGTTTTAAAAACTATTAACGATTAACTACTGGAGTACAAAATGTTAAATAATATTGAAGGTCAAAATATCCCAAGCGTTACTTTTCCAACACGTCAAGGTGATGAGTGGGTTAATGTCACTACCGATGAGTTGTTTAAAGGCAAAACAGTTGTGGTCTTTGCGCTACCGGGTGCATTCACGCCAACTTGTTCTTCTACTCACTTACCGCGTTATAATGAGCTTGCAGGTGTATTAAAAGAAAATGGCGTTGATGAGATTGTTTGTTTATCCGTTAACGATACTTTTGTTATGAATGCATGGCTTGCAGACCAAGAAGCTGAAAATATTACGGTTGTGCCCGATGGTAACGGTGAATTTACCGATGGAATGGGGATGCTTGTAGATAAAGCGGATCTTGGTTTTGGTAAACGCACATGGCGTTACAGCATGTTGGTTAAAGACGGCGTGATCGAAAAAATGTTTATTGAACCAAACCAACCTGGCGACCCCTTTGAAGTTTCTGATGCAGATACCATGCTGAACTACATTAATGCCAATGCGAAAGCACCTGCTGCTGTTGCCTTGTTTACTAAGCCGGGATGCCCATTCTGTGCAAAAGCTAAAAAAGCGCTTAAAGAGAGCAACATTGCTTTTGAAGAGATTGTTTTAGGTAGCGATGCAACGAGCGTTAGCCTGAAAGCGATTACCGGTGAAACAACGGTACCGCAACTCTATGTTGATGGAAAACATATCGGTGATAGTGATGCCGTTATTCAATATATTAAGGGATAAATCGTAGAGACGCCTTATCCTTCAAGATGCAAAGTATTTTGAAGGATAACGGGGATCACGCAATTCTTTTAAGCGCATGCTTTTTAAGTCGGCGCTTTTTTTATATCTAAAAAATGACTTTTAGGCTTTCCTTGCTTGCTTATTGAGCAGTTAACGCTTTATTTCTATTCTCTTCAAGCAAGGATATATTATGAAAAATATAGATGTTGATGTCGCTATTATTGGGGCAGGTACCGCCGGTCTCGCCGCTTATCGTGCAAGTAAAGAAAAAACGGACTCTGTCTTATTAATTGAAGGTGCTGAGTTTGGTACCACTTGTGCGCGTGTGGGTTGTATGCCAAGCAAGCTATTAATTGCGGCCGCTGAAAGTGCACATAATGCACAACATACTGCACCATTTGGTGTGTTTGTTGAGGGGCATGTACACATTGATGGAAAAAAAGTGATGCAACGTATCCGTGATGAGCGGGATCGTTTTGTCGGTTTTGTGGTGGAGGCTGTGGATGGCATACCGAGTGAAGATAAATTAATTGGTAACGCCACTTTTATGAGTACTACAATGCTACAGGTTGGTGATCATACACGAGTAACAGCACAACGCATTGTTATTGCCACTGGCTCTCGTCCAAGTTATCCCGCAGTTTGGAATGCCTTAGGTGACAACCTTATTATTAATGATGATGTTTTTAATTGGAGCGAACTGCCCAAATCAATTGCGGTCTTTGGCCCCGGTGTTATTGGTTTAGAATTGGGACAATCATTGCATCGATTAGGCGTTGAAGTATTGATGTTTGGCATGGGAGGCCAAGTCGGGCCTTTTACCGACCCAGAGGTGATGGCTTATGCACAAAAAACTTTTTCCGATGAGTTTTACCTCGATGCGGATGCCAAGGTCACAGAGATGATTCAAAAAGAAGGGAATGTGCAGATCACTTATCTTGATAAACAGGGCATTGAACAGATTAAAATGGTGGAGTATGTATTAGCCGCCACGGGTCGCAGACCTAATGTTGATAAGTTAGGTTTAGAGAATATTGATATTAAAAATGATCCATATGGTGTTCCTATTGCAGATCCATTTACCATGCAAACATCCATTGAGAATATCTTCATTGCAGGTGATGCGAGTCATCAAATGCCACTGTTGCATGAAGCTGCTGATCAAGGCAAAATTGCTGGTAACAATGCGGGCGGTTATCCAGATATCCGAGTGGGTTTACGGCGTAGTTCGATCGCTGCCGTGTTTACTGATCCACAATTAGCGATGATTGGTTTGAGCCGTAAACAGGTGATTGAAAAGTTAGGCGGTTGTGGTTGTTTTGAAACCGGTACGGTCTCATTTGAAGATCAGGGGCGAAGCCGTGTGATGCTTAAAAACAAAGGATTATTACATATCTATGCAGAGCATGGCACGGGGCGATTATTAGGTGCTGAGATGATCGGCCCGCAGGTGGAACATTTAGCACACTTACTGGCATGGGCACATCAAAATAGAATGACTATTTCACAAATGTTAGAGATGCCATTCTATCACCCTGTCATCGAAGAAGGAGTGCGCAGCGCATTACGCGACCTTAACGCGAAGCTTAAACTTGGCTCGGCGATGATAAATCAATGTATGGAATGTGGTCCTGGTTGTTAGTGTTTTGCTTTTTAGGCAACAAAATCGGTCAATATTAAAGAATCAGCATTCAGTCTTTAGAGGTAGCTTAAAAAGAGTCCAAAAAAGATAATCATGCCTACCCAGTTATTATCTAAAAAAGCCTTAAAACAGGCTTTTTTATCACGCGATATTATCGCTATTTGTTGTTTGATAAACAGCATTAAGACGATCAATAAAGCAAGGTAATAGATAAAACCGAGTTGCTCTAATATTCCCAACCATAGCAGTAATAATAAGCAACTTAATTGTAATAAAGCAATGACCAGTCGGTCATACTTGCCAAAAAGGATAGCGCTCGACTTGATGCCAATTTTTAGGTCATCATCTCTGTCTACCATTGCATACATAGTATCGTAGGCGATGGTCCATAATACATTGATGGCAAAGATCAACCATACTAGTGTCTCTAATTGACTTGCTTGGGCAGCATAAGCCATCGGAATTGCCCAGCCAAATGCAATGCCTAAAACGAGTTGTGGCAGGTGAGTGAAGCGTTTCATAAAGGGATATGAAAAAGCCAGTAAAAGTCCAATAACAGAAAGTTGAATGGTTAACCAATTCTGGCTCAGAACTAACAAAAATGCACTTGCTGCGAGCACCATAAAAAGCATTATTGCTTCTCGGCTTGTTGCTCGGCCTGAAGGTAAAGGGCGGTTTTTAGTGCGTGCCACAAAACCATCGACCTTTCTATCTGCAAAGTCATTAATGACACAGCCAGCACTACGCATTACCACGACTCCCATAACAAAAACGCTTAATACACCGAGATCAGGAAAACCTTTGGCTGCTATCCACAGTGCCCATAATGTCGGCCATAATAACAGCAGAATACCTATCGGTTTATCAATGCGCATGAGCTGTGCATAGGCTTGTAATTTTTGTTTATTTATCATAAATGCCTGATGCAGGTAAAAATAGTTCGGTCACTAAAAGTGGCTTGTTATTGACATAAAAAAGCGAACGTCTGGCCCACAAAGAATAGTCAATGGGTTGCTGAATATCCGCCGCGAGTTGATGGAAAAGTGATCCTTTCTTAAACTCTGTGACTTCAATTTGTCCACGCAACATGGTCGG
>JBAHZV010000063.1:0-8553 GCA_037132845.1 Psychromonas sp. | reverse complement strand
TCACCCTCGCTCGTTTAAATCAACCTTAACTGCGTTGTGAGTTTTGAAGTGAGGATAACTATCTCCTGCAACTCACGCCTTGTTACCGTTAATTTATCCTTCGCAATCATTGATCACTTAATTAATTCCTTTGGTATAACTTAACTTTTTAGAGTGCATCGTTAAAAAAGATAGCCATTATAAACCAAGGTGCTTTATGCCTCTTGGTGAGAAGGCCAAGATAGGCCACAACTTGATGAGTATGATCAGCGTAGTTCGAACATTAAAGAGACCTAACGCGACGTCACTTTTTTAAAAAGCACACGGTAATTGATCTCACCAGAAATACCCTCAAGCATGCATATATATCATTGTGATAGGATGAAATATAGGTAAGCACTGTTATAATAGATAAGCTCTCCTCACTAGGTTTCTCGAATAAAGGTTCATTATGCCTCTCGCGCTGTTATTACTGCTCGCTCCGTTATTGCTTATCGCTTGCTCAGTAACACCTCCTGTTGTTGAAAAGCAAGCAACAGCAATGATTAAAACAGATTTTTCTACAATATTATCAGCGAATTTCCGCGGACAATTTAGTTTTAGCAATAGCAAAGGTTACTTTAAAGGATGCAATAATAATGAAGCATTGTCTGTTGAGACGAACGTTGCACTCACTCATATTTATGGAAAAATAACATCAACACCCGACACCCCTGTCTATATTGAATTCTCTGGAGAAATAACCTTTAGCAAATCCTTTGAAAAACAAAGTGAGCCAGTGATACGCATCGATAAAATACATCACATGGCATCCGCCAAATCCTCGTTGCAGTGCGCTAAACCAATCACTAACTTCGTATTCAAAGCACAGGGTGATGACCCTTACTGGCGCATAAATATCGATAATGAGCAACTTTTATTTTCCAGCAAAGCCAGTAATCAAGCTTATAATGTAAAAATATCGCGTATTACAACAACACAAATTAACACCATTCATGCCACCAATGAAAAAGAACAAAATCTCACACTCACGATTCAACCTGCACATTGTTTCAGCTCAAACAGTAACGAATATTGGGGATATAGCACCATAGTCAGTACTCTGACGGAGGAATACCGTGGATGTGGTGAGCCGGGCTGGCCTATTGAAGAACAGCCCTATAGTGGTGATTACCTGAGTACCAGTAATAATATAACGACCGACTTAATACTTAATGCTAATTATACGGTGGAATATAAGCAAACAATAGCGGGTAAAGAAACATTAAAGAGTGGCTTTTGGAAAACGCATTCAGCAAAAAAAGTGGTGGTGATGTTAACCAAAGAGGGAAATAATAATATCCGCCAAGAGTTAATTTTACAACGCCAGAAGCGCTCCTTAAGCACCTCTGAAGTTAACCATAACAATATCATCAAGCCTATTGTGGGTGAGAGGCTTATCTTTACTAAAATAACCGCTAACGAAGGGGTTGAAACGATTAAGGTAAATAGCGAAAATAGAACATTCGTGGCACAAAACATCAATCCTGATACTGACATTGATATGAGCATTCAAAAAGCGCTTTATCATTATTTTAACCTTCATCGTACAGATCCTAAAAACACAAAGTTTAGAGCAGTAAAATATGACTTAAATGGTGATGGTTTCGATGATGCTATTGTACTATTAGACTGGTGTTCCGATGAACATGCCTGTGAGATGTTAATTTTCGAAGGCAACAAAGAAGGCTATCAATTCACCAGTCGTACCGCGCGTATCCATACCCCCATTATCATATCAAAAGCACAGAACTATTTATGGCAAAGCTTATTAGTAAAAAGAGAAATGCAGTGGTTATTACTCAAATTTGATGGGGTAAGTTACCCGATTAATACACATCATTTAGAAAAAATAAAGAAAGATGATTATGCAACGGGGATCGTGCTTTTTAATGAAGAAAAATCAATACAGTGGTTTCCAATTAAGCACTAAAAACATTTATAAAAATTTTTATAAATGGACTAAAAAAGAGGCCGTTTAGCTCTTTTTATTTTTGCTTCGGAGCATATAAAACGTTATCGAAAAATGCATTTTCAAAAAGGTACTTAGAAGCCTTTTCATGGCGTTTCAACTGTGATGTTAGCGTTGCCGTTGATTGATTATAACCATTTAAGATCAACACAAAAAGACGATCGCCATGCGCCGTTTTTACCACTCCCAAAAGGTTAGCAACCCCTTTCATTGATCCTGTTTTCGCAATCACTTTTCCTTTGAATTTTTTACCACGTACACCACGGTGATATTTAAGCGTTCCATCAATCCCTGCAATAGAAAAACTTGAGAGCAATTTAAGTTGAGCATCATTTTTATAAACAAACTCTAATACCGACATAAATAGCTCAGCACTCATTAAATTATGCCGTGATAAGCCAGAGCCATCGGCTAAATAAGCATTCTCTAAATGAACACCTTGTTGCTCAAGAATCGCTTTAACCGCCTGTCCGCCATTTCTGAAATTACCCGCTTGCCGGTAGTAACTTGCACCAAGTACTTTAAACAAGCTATCGGCAATTAAATTATCGGACTTTTTCATCATTACCTTTAGCAACTCATCCAATACAGGTGATTGGTGATAGGTTAATATATTATCATCATCTCCTCTTTCACTGACACTCTCTAAGCGTATTTGACCACGCAACCTTATCGATAATTGAGCAAGTTCATTTTCGATAATTTTTGATGCGTATTGAAACGGGTCATTCACGGCGAAAGCCAAAGAAAAAGCTCTATGACGAGGAACCATACAACCCCACAGGTGATAATTATTATTGTTATTACGGGTAACTTCTAATGCACAAAATTGCGCTTTACGCTGTTCTTTAGTGACCACATCAACATTTGAAGTGATCGTGATAGGTTCATAATCAGGAATAAATAAGGTTGCTTTTTTTGCATCTTCTCGACTAAGACTCAAGTTTCCTTGTACGCAGTTTTCATTTATCACAATGGCATTAGAAGGGGCAGTATAACAAACACCTAAGTCATTCCATGCTTGCCCATTACTCCATTGGTAACCATTAAAAAACGAATCATTAATAATAAAATCGCCGGATATTTCATGAATGCCCAGACGTTTTAAGTCAACTAACATGCGCCGAATATCAGCACGTTTTAAGGTTGGATCACCGACAAAATTTAAGCGTAGATCCCCCTCATAACGTCTGTTTTTTATGTTGCGATGAGAACCAATAAGATTGGTTTTATAGCGAAAATCGCCTCCTAAGTACAATTTAGCAGCCGTTGCGGTCAACAATTTTTGCATACTCGCCGGTGTACGTAGCGTCTCTTGCTGATACGTCGCCACTAGTTTTTGGGTGCTGGCATCCATCACAATATAAGAAAATTGCGTTCCTTTTGGTAAGAGCTTGTGCAATGTACGCCACTCGTTGGCAAAGAGGCTTACAGAATAAAGCAGTGAAAAAACAACGATTAAGCGAGTCAACATTATCGAGTTCCCTAAAATAAACCAGATTGCATCATAACCTCAATTTGTCGTTAACACACTTAAATAATCAAGTATAATATCTATTATAACTTCCGTTTTTGAGCAATAAAGCGCGTGATTTTCGAATGGTGAATTTTGCATCTTGAGTGGTAACAGGTATAATTACTGCTTTTCAAAGGTTAACCATGAGTCTAAAATAATGAATAACCCCTTATACAAAAAAAACATTATCTCTATCGCCGATTTAACACGTAGCGACTTTGAGCTTATTTTACAAACCGCACACTCTTTAAAGCAAAACCCACAACCCCAACTGCTCAAAAATAAAGTCATCGCCAGCTGTTTCTTTGAAGCTTCTACACGTACCCGCCTCTCGTTTGAAACGGCGGTGCAGCGCTTAGGGGGCAGTGTCATAGGCTTTGATAGTGCGGGTAACACTTCACTGGCTCAAAAAGGAGAAACACTTGCCGACTCAGTAAAAGTGATTAGCTCTTACGCAGATGCTTTTTTCATTCGCCATCCACAGGAAGGAGCGGCTCGCTTAGCCTCTGAATTTACCAATATTCCTGTGATTAATGGTGGCGATGGTGCGAATCAGCATCCAACACAAACCCTGTTAGATTTATTCACCATTTATGAAACACAGGGCACTTTAGATAACCTTAATATCGCTTTTGTAGGGGATTTAAAATATGGGCGCACCGTACACTCATTAGCACAAGCATTATCACTTTTTAACTGTAAATTATTCTTCATCGCGCCAGAAGCATTAGCAATGCCTGATTATATCCTTGAAGAGTTAAACGATAGAAATATAACTTACTCAGTACATTCCAGTATTGAAGAGGTTATTGATTCACTTGATATTTTATACATGACGCGGGTGCAAAAAGAGCGCTTCGATGAAACAGAGTATCAACACATCAAGTCCGCTTTTTTATTAAATACAGCAATGCTACAGACCGTACGTCATAATTTAAAAGTATTACATCCATTGCCTCGTATTGATGAAATAGACAAAGATGTTGACGACACACCGTACGCTTATTATTTCCAACAAGCTCAAAATGGTGTGTATGCTCGCCAAGCATTATTAGCACTGTTATTAACCAATCATTTTCCAGCAAAAGTTTAAATTCAAGTGCAACCATAAATGATAAATTGAAGCCATTCAGACAAAGGTTTAAATTATGAGAGACGATAAATTACAAGTTGAAGCCATCCAGAATGGCTCTGTTATTGACCATATTCCCGCCCATCAGGGATTAAAAATACTGAAGTTTTTCAAACTCGCGCAAGCCAATGAGAAAATCACTGTTGGCCTAAATCTCAACAAACATAATGGCCAACGCAAAGACCTTATCAAGGTAGAAAACACCTTCATTAGTGATGCACAAGCAAATCAACTTGCTCTGTTTGCGCCCGATGCCACGATTAACCAAATTAAAAACTTTAAGGTTGTCAATAAATTTAAAGTACAACTACCCGATGCCTTTGTTGGTGTTTTAGCTTGCCCTAATAGTAATTGTATTAGCCATGATGAACCCGTTAACACACAATTTTATGTTAATAAACGTAGCGAGTTAAAACTTAAATGTCATTATTGTGAAAAATCATTCGAGCGTTCCTTTTTTAAGGAGCTATTTTGATTGTTGCTGGTAATTGATTCACCCTAATGAGCCCATTACTTTGTTTGAATAAACGCAATGGGTTAGACTTAAAGGTCATTATTTATTGCGAAAAAACATTTACGCGCCTTTTTTAGGCACTATATGCATTTTTCATTGGAATTGAATTGTAAATGAAGATGGTACGTTTATACTAAAATCATTACTTCAAACTATAGGTGGGCTTTTCATGAATTATAATACCTCTTTACTTTGCGATATTTACGCTGAAACTATTGATGTGGTGGAGCCCCTATTAACTAATTTTGGCGGGCGTAGCTCCTTTGCCGGTGAAGTAGTGACCATTAAATGCTTTGAATCCGTCGGGCTTATTTATAAAGCATTAGAAGAAAATGGTGCGGGAAAAGTCTTATTAGTAGATGGCGGAGGCTCACTACGACGCGCGCTAGTCAATGCCCATATTGCAGAGTTTGCAGTTGAAAATGACTGGGAAGGAATTGTTGTAAATGGATGTGTACGTGAAATTGATGCACTTGAAGAGCTAGATATAGGCATTCAAGCTATCACTGCAATTCCCGTAGGAGCTGAAGACAGTGACGTGGGTGAATTTAATGTACCGGTTAATTTTGCGGGGGTGAGTTTCCTACCAGAAGATATTCTTTATGCAGATAGCACTGGCATTATTATTTCTCCTGAACCCTTAGAGTTAGATGACTTAGAAGAAATTGAATAAATAATTCTGCATTGGACGTTCATAAAAAAAGCCTAATCAGCTAAACACTGAGTAGGCTTTTTTGAGAAAAGTAAAAGACAATAAAGTTATATGGTCTCTTCAGCTTCTTCTATTTTTCCAACCAGCACACTTAAACGAGATTGCCATTGCTGGTGCTCTTCAATTAAGCTATTATTTTCTAACTGTAGTTGCTCTGTTTTTTCTGACAATGTCACTTTATCTGCCTTTAACTCTTCAACTTCCATCTGCAATAAAGAGATAGTATCAACCGCATTTTGAATTTTACTTTCTAATTTCTCTAATAACGCTAATGTCATGCATGAACCCCTTGAAAATTTTATCTATGCCCAGTGAGAATAAGCATTCCAGCACGCTTATTCAACCTTTGTTTATGATTTAGTAAAAGAAAAGCCAATATGTTAGTGTTTTATGTAATTTAGCGTGGTATGCCCGCGACCCTTCAGAGTACAAAACTCACTAAGTCGAGAGGTTAGCAGATTATAAGCAGAAAGTTGAAGTTTGCTGGGTTCAATCGAGGTAAATATATACGCTAAGATTAATCCACTATTTATTACGATGGGTATTACCGTGACAGCAAGTCAGTGGGCACGTAAAGCATTTTTGATGAGTCACGAATACCTAGATCTGTTATTATTAAGATGCAAAATTCAGCAAACAGTAAGGTGAATAATTTGATTAAACTTGGAAAGTATCAGCATTATAAAGGTAATTTTTATAATGTTGAAGGACTGGCAATACACAGTGAAACAGGGGAAAAATTGGTCGTTTATCGTCCTTTATATGGTGAGCAAGCGCTCTGGGTAAGGCCTCTTGATATGTTTATAGAAACAGTCAGTGTGAGCGGAGTCATGCAACCCCGCTTCATATTTATTGCAGCGACATAACGTTTATATGTCTTGATCCATTGACAGTGAAGGCATTTTACAGGAAGGCTTACCAACAATTTTTGCCGGTACACCAGCAACCGTTGTATGTGCAGGAACAGGCTCGAGTACAACACTGCCCGCACCGATTTTTGCACCCATGCCTATCTCTATATTACCCAGTACTTTAGCACCCGCGCCAATCATCACACCTTCACGAATTTTTGGATGACGATCACCACCATCTTTACCTGTACCACCGAGCGTAACCCCCTGCAGTAGTGATACATTATCTTCAATAATGGCGGTTTCTCCAACCACCACGCCGGTTGCGTGATCAAACATAATTCCCTGGCCTATTTTTGCGGCAGGGTGAACATCAACAGCAAACAATTCTGAGCTACGGTTTTGTAAATATAACGCCAAAGGAATGCGTTTTTGATTCCATAACCAATGTGCAACACGATAAATTTGAAGTGCATGAAAGCCCTTTAAATATAAAAGTGGGATGGAAAAATCTTCCACGGCAGGATCGCGTTCCTGAACCGCAATAATATCGGCCATGGCGGCATTGAGAATATCAGGTGATTTGCTAAAGGCCTCTTCAATCACTTCACGTACTAAAATAGCGGGCATAGTATGACTATCTAAACGGTTGGCTAATTGATAACTTAATGCGGATTTAAAATTATTATGATTTAAAATAGTTGAATGAAAAAAACTGGCTAATATTGGCTCATTTGCAGAACTTTTCCAAGCTTCGGCACGTATTTTATCCCATAATTTTTGTTGCTCAATTTGCATTAATCGCTACCCTTTACGCTATTATCATCATTAAAAAATTGTTTTGCTCTCGGCATTGTTGAAGCGGGATCTAAATGAATTAAGATATCTGCATGGGGGAAATAATGCCCTAATTCAACGTCAAGCAGTTTGGCCTTCTCATGCGCTTTAAATAAACTTTGATCATCATCTAACTCTAAATGTAGTTGAATAAATTTAGTATTGCCTGACTGACGTGTTCGCAAATCATGGACACCAAGTACACCTTGGATGTTATAAGCGCTTTTTATAATTAATTCATGATCAGATTTAGGCAGTTGTTTGTCCATAAGTGCATCAATTGATTGCATTCCAATTTCCCAAGCACCATAAAAGATATAAAAACTAACAATAATTGCAAACAGACCATCGGCCCAATACCAACCCAAACCAGTAAGAAGAAGCGCAACCAAGACAGCCCCATTTAGAAAAATATCGCTACGATAATGCATCGAATCGGCTTTAATCGCAATACTTCCCGTTTTTTGTACGATATAACGCTGAAAAGCCACCAATGCAATGGTGACAACAACAGAGAAAACCATGACACCGATACCGATATTAGAAGCAACAATATGCTTTCCATTCAACAGTGAAGAGATACCATTAAATAAGAGTAATACCGATGAACCGGATATAAAAGCGGCTTGCGCAATACCCGCTAAGCTTTCTGCCTTGCCATGACCAAAGCGATGTTCATCATCTGCGGGTTGCAAAGCAATGCGAATCGCAAACAAGTTGATAATCGACGATGTTACATCCATCAAGGAATCCGTGAGCGCAGCAAGAACACTTGATGAACCCGTTGCGAACCAAGCGAATAGCTTCACCAGAATCAACAGAGATGCCACGGCAATTGCAATACGTCCAGCAAGATTAACTAAACGCGAGTACTCCTCTTTACTTATATTTTTTTGCAAAAGAATACCTTCACAATTTTATGGTTATGAAACACTTATTATACACAACAGGACATCATTATCCTGTTGTTTATTTCAACTGTGTGTTTTATGTTTTTTTTA
>JBAHZV010000007.1:0-17136 GCA_037132845.1 Psychromonas sp. | reverse complement strand
GGTTTAGTGCCCTACAAAACCGCTGCGGATATTATCGATTGGTCAATTCCAGTGCGCTCTATATTCAACAGAAAACGTCCATTAGTTGAAAACACGATGAAGCGAATAGCGAAAGGATTAGAGAAATATGTATTTCAGGCAGAGAAGCCATTTGTAGTGCCTGGTGAATGTACCGTTCCATTTATTACTGAACATGCAAACGCCTCTAATCAACGAAACATGCCTGCAGATGAACCTCTCCGGACAATTTGTGCTCAAGTAAAAGGAGGCCACTTTGCTTTAGTTGTACCAATAATAGATCGTCAATTTGGCAAATCTACATGTAATGCGGTAACCGACCCTCTGGGAACTATAACAGCAGGAGGCATGGGCAAGAGCGCTTTAATCTCAAGCCACATGGTCAAACTCCGCGGGACAAATATAGGACATGGAACAGATGAGCCTGTGCATACGATTTCGGCAGGTGGTTTTCATCTCGGTGAAGTCAGAGCCTTTTTAGTTAAATACTATGGTACTGGCGGTGCGATTAGTTGCAGTCAGCCATTAGACACCATCACAGCTCGGGACCGCTTTGGCTTGGTTACTATTAAAGGCGAAGAGTATCAAATTGTTGATATTGGCATGAGGATGCTTGAGCCACATGAACTGTTTTTAGCGATGGGCTTTCCGCCTGACTATAAAATTAGCCATCGCAGTGATGGTAAAAAATTATCCAAAGCGAAGCAAGTTGCGCGATGTGGCAATGCTGTTTGTCCTCCGCTTGCTGAGGCATTAGTTGTGGCAAATATAGAAATTAAACAAGGTCGTATTGCTGCATAAATTTCCAAATATAAAAATCAAAAAAGGGAAATATTTATGCAGAAATTAATAATTACATTTGTTGTTTGTGCGTGTGCAGTGGTTTTAACTGCTCAATATCATGATCAATTAAATATTCAAAAAGAACTTTTAAAGATCGAAATTCAAGAGAAGAAACTTAATATTCAGGTTCTTAAATTAGAGCTATCTGAGTGAACGGAAGATATAGAACATCTAATCAAGAGAAATATATATCACATCGTATAAAACAATAAAATTTCTAAGTAAGGGGAATAGAATGGAAGAGCTAAGGATTATTCGCGCTAAAGAAGCACAAACCATGTTTGGTATGCCTAAATCTACTTTTTATAATCGTGTCAGTGATGGATTAATGCCATCAAGCATTAGCTTGGGCGGCAAAGCTGTTGGCTGGGTTCTCAGTGAGCTAAACGCAGTTATCAAAGCAATGATAAAAGGAAAAAGTGAAGATGAAATTAAGCGGTTAGTTTCAGAGCTTAAAGTAAATAGAGCGAATAATTGATTAACGTCAATGAGAACGATAAATTACTGTGTGTCGGACACACTATTATCCGAATTTAGGAGTTCAAAATAGTGCCCAATACAAACTTGTTATAGATAGTTCCTCAAATTTCCCTATACGGAAACATCGGTCAAGCGCCAATTGCAAGATTTATTGAAAGCAGAAAGGTGCAGGCTTTGGCTACTAACGAGAAAATTGAGCCTATAAATTTCTGTATAATCACCCTTTTTTCTGACTCATAAGTGCTTGGTGATGATCACACACCGGTATAAGCGTCAGATAAGGTTTTACACCACTTCTTCAAAGTTGTCGCTCTTCTTTTTGCGGTATTTTCACTCAAAGATGAACAATTTTTAATGAGAAAATCCGTGGCCGTCGATGCATCTAATTCAGTAATATTACTTACATTTGACCACTTTATCCAAGCCCAACCACAATGACTGTATTGAAATGCACGAGCTGTAATTGTGATTCTAGTAGCATAACTTGCATTTGCTATCTCTTGTCCGAGAGAAGTAATGGAACCATAACTTTGAGTGAAACCAAGTGTAGATGCAGCATGTAAATAATATTTAATCTGCCGTCTTGTAAGCGATAACTCAGATTCTATTAAATCAGTTCCATTTGAAAGTTTTTCTACTATTTCAAATAATTTTTTTAAATCATTTGCTTGAGGCACTTGAGAGCTACTCACGATGGTAGATACATAGTTGTTTAACGTTTTAATATAATATTTTGCATCATTAGAACTAATTTTTATAAGGCTGTTACTATCAGAGTTTTGCTTTAGATCGAAATTAGAGTAGCTATTTGCTATTCTTGATAGTAATTCGCAAAGGGCAGGAGCATTAATATTGTTCTTCTCAATAAATGGAATAACATTTTCTCTTTCACCAATCAAACAAAACAACTCGGAGAGCGTTGAATCAATTAATTCACTATGCTTAGCATTAAAAGATAATATAAATGATCCACGCCTGCCACCGACAGCCTCAAGCCCAGTGCCTCCTTCGAATAATTCGGCCAAGCTACTATAAAGCTCGCTGAAACTCTCAACAATTCGAGACACGGTTTCAAGGTATAGTTTTTGTGCATTCTTAGAGTTTTTTTGTATATGAATCTCATGAGTTGCTTCTACTAATGCAGGCGACTCAAGTAATGTGGTATGAGGAGAACTACTTATATATACACCTTGTAAGGGTAGCATTATCAGGTTTTGTATTGTATTAGCTAAAATAAATTCAAATTGAGTTTTTTCAGATTCATCGAAAGGAACAACAAGTTTAACAAAATGCTTTTTTTCTTGGTACTGTAAAACATCTCGAATACAAACTTGCTTCATTTCAAACTGATATAGCTTATCTCTGGAAATTGGTATCAAAAACCAAGTATCAGAGCCTTCATCTGTACTTGCCCAATACACAACGAAAATATTTCCCACCTCATTCGATACAGAAAATAAACGAGGCTCTTCATAAAACTCATAAACTGAGTCAATAGTTAACAAACCATATTCGGGGCTTTCATAGAATACATTGTTCATAATTTAAATCTCTACAACGAAGGAAGCATGAATCAATGTGTTATTTCGAATCCAAATAGAATAATGATGGGGCCCATTAGTTTTTTTCATTTTCCCTATCATAGGAATAACCTTACCTTTTGCTATATATTTATCTCCAAATATATAAGGAAACACGCTTTTTATATGCTTTGCCGCTTCATATGTATCAAAAAAGGAAGTTGCATACACATTTGGAAGCTTTTGAGGATCCTTTAAAAATTTTTTATACCGTGTTGGTTGCTCTTCATGGGTAGATTGAAAACACACAGTCCCCGGAGGTGACTCAATAGTTAACCGGAAAAAAATCCCCTCTGCGTTTACAGCATCGCTGGGGGGGACGTCTATATTTCGAGGAAAAAATAAGGGCCACTCTGATTGACTATTATTTGAATTATTGCTCATTGCGAGTATTACACCTATTAAATCAGTCTGATACCTAATAAATACACATTTTTTAAATTTAAAACAAGAGAAAGAACAAACAATAATATATATATATTAACAATATCACAAAAACAATAAACTTGTGTTGAAAGCCAATTTTATAAGAACTAACTTAATCATAAGGCAAGAGAAATACCAATTTTGTTAAATACCGCACTAAAATGAGATTTATTATCTCCAAAATATAAGAATACTTGCCCTCGTGTGTTTCCTGACACGTTCTTACCGTCATTGTTTTCAAAAGCAATCCGCCCAACAGGTAGGCATATAGACGCAGATTCTTTTAATAATGCATGGAACCATTTTGTTTCAGTTGCATTATTTACCAATACGATAGCTTCGGTTATATTTCCTTTTACCCAGTTTTCAATAAAAATGTCAACAGCTTTATTTACTAAGCCTCTGCCGTAGGGCGGGTTCATGAAAACAGAACCAGCTTCATTATCAAACCAAGGTGCTTCAAATGCATCTTGTTCTATATTAATATATCTTTTAGCTTCAACATAAGAATTACCAAAATCAGATGAAAAAGGGTCTAATTCAATCAAACCTAGTACATCTTTTACCATTTTAGTATATATTTTAGGAGTAAACCACGCATCAGAATCTCTTTCTGAATTGCCGGCACCAGGTTTAGAGCCTATGTACGCAAGATTATTAACATTTGCTTTCATTTAAATTATTGCCCCAAAAAATTCAACACTCCACTAACTGTCTATAATAACAGTTAAAAATCACCACATGAAGAACTATAATTATAAAAACATGACCGCTGAGCCATATCTACTATAAGCATTATATAGTGATTTTTTTAACATCCCCTGCCAGCAAGACTATGATTTCCCATTGCGGCCTGCTCTACATGCTTACTCCACCATGCCATTATTTTGATACGCTGATTCATATAAGTAGCATGGTTGTAAGCTTGGCTGACACTAGTCCCGACTTTGTGAGATAAACAAGCTTCTAAGGCTTCAAAATTGAAACCCTCTTCAGCAAGTGTTGTTCTTGCTAGCCGACGAAAACCATGTGCAGTCTGACGGCCGGAAAAACCCATTCTTTTTAATGCCATATTCACAGTTGATGCATTGGCATGGCATTTAGGCTTGTGCGACGAGGGGAAAAGAAACTCACGATGTCCATTCTCTGGTTTTAATAAAGTAAGTAAATTTATCATTTGATATGTCAGCGGGACCTTGTGGACAACGTTCGTTTTCATGACGGCTGCAGGGATGATCCAAAGTTTATTTTCAAAATCAATATCTACCCACTTTGCACTTGCAGCCTCGTTAGGCCGAGTCATAGTATGCAACTGCCACTCGATTAAACAGCGAGTAGTTAAGCGAACGTTCGCAATGCTAATTGCGCTCATAAGCTCAGGGAGTTGATGCGCTTCAAGTGCAGGGTTATTACTTGTCTGAACCGGGCTAAATACTTTACCAATACCGATGAGCGGATTATTAGTGATCAATCCTGCATTTACAGCATAAGTCATGATCTCATTGATCCGCTGACAGATACGTTTAATAGTATCTAGCTTGCCATTCTCTTCGAGTGGGCGAATTACTTCAATAACCCGGGGGGCGGTAAGTTGCGTGATAGGATAACCGCCTAGCTTGGGGAAAATATGGCGAGTAAGAGAGCCCCAAATATCTTTGCCGTAACCAACGGTAATATGGTTCTCTTTCATTTTAAACCACTGCGTTGCAACTTTTATCAAAGTATGATCATGTTCATCAGATAATAAGCGACGTGCTGTATCGCGTTCATCTTTAGGGTTCACGCCTTTAGCTAGTAGCTCACGAGCTTCCATGCGTAGTTTCCTAGCGTCTGCTAATGAAATTGCGGGGTATGGCCCGAAGCCCAGCGATGTGCGTTTTTTAGTATATGGATTGATGAAGTCTAAAAACCAAGATTTTTTGCCGTTTGGCTGAACACGCAGCTGTAAACCTTCACCATCCGACAATTTACGCATGATTAACTTGCCATCCCTAAATGTAGGTTTAGCCTGTTTAACTTCGGTCGCAGTAAGTGGTATTGTTTTTGCCATGTGGTACGATTTTTATGTTGATGATTTTGTACCACAAAACATACCACTTAAATGTGTGGCTGTCACGGATTCACAGGGACTATCTCGGACGCTTAATTGTCTTAAACGCCCGTTATCACTGATATTTAGTACCTATACGGATGTATAGGGAATTGAATGTGGCGGTGACGGAGAGATTCGAACTCTCGGTACGTTGCCGTACACACACTTTCCAGGCGTGCTCCTTCAGCCACTCGGACACGTCACCAATTGCTTAAAACATATTAGTCTAAGCGGAGCGCATGATAGATAAATCCATTTATTAAATCAACTACTAATAACAATTAATCGCTAATAAGACCTAACTCTTGACGTAAGTATACCGTTGCACCCAGTAATCCAGGGTTTTCATGGGTTATTAAATAAGTAGGAATTGTCGACAGGTATTTGTCAAAGCGCCCCTTTTGTTCAAAAAACTGTCTAAATTGACTGTTTTGAAAAAATTCTACGAAGCGAGGTACTATCCCTCCTGCAATATAAACACCTCCCTTACAGGCTAAATTAAGTGCAAGATTACCTGCAAAAGCCCCCATCATTTCACAAAAAAGATTCAGGCTACGTTCTGCCTGTGCACATTCACCACTCAAAGCCGCTTCACTCACCAGTTGAGGTTCATGATATTTAATGGGTTTCCCCTCTAAACGGCAAATTGCATGATAAATATTAACTAAACCTTGGCCTGACAGTAAACGCTCTGCAGAGACGTGACCAAATTGTTCTTGTAATAATAATAATACATCGGTTTGTTCACTGCTATTTGAAGCAAAACTTACATGTCCCCCTTCACCTTCTAAACTTATCCATTTATTACCCACATGGATAATATGGGAAACACCTAATCCAGTACCAGGACCAAATACAGCGGTGACAGACTGTTTTTCAGCGAGACCTTGACCAATTTTAATTTTTTCATCCGCTTTTAAAAAAGGTACTGCTAATGAAATGGCCGTATAGTCATTAATGACATAAAGGGACTCAAGCTGTAATTTCTCTTGTAATGCTTGCTGAGAAAACTGCCAACTTAAATTAGTCATGCTCACAACATCCCCTTCAACAGGGCATGCAATGCCAATACAAAGTGCAGTGACAGGATCTGACAAGGTGGAAAAATATTGGAAAAGTGCAGCATCTAAGGTAAGAAACTGTGCACACGGGAAAGTACGAATTTGACTCGTTAGACCTGTTTTATGGCAACAAACAGCCAAACGAATATTTGTTCCACCGACATCGGCAACTACGAATAACATGTTTTATTTCTCCTAAAATTAAAACAAACTAAATTCAATATCACAACAGTGTAATTAAAATACAAATAATTTGATCTTATACGCTTTTATTATGTAATAAAAGGACAGTTATTGTTGAGTTAACTATACTAAATAAGCTTTTATAATATATTATGTAACATATTTTATATCAGTCATTTAGATCATTTCAAAAAAATGATGTGTATATCTCAATTTTATTATTTAAATACAATCATTTAACCCATAATTTATCATAAAAATAAAAATTTATAGTAGAGTCGTATGAATACTTTAGAGTTAATCCAAAAAAACATTGATAGCTTTAGTAAATCAGAAAGAAAAGTTGCAGAAGTTATTATTGCGTCCCCTCAGATAGCGATACATTCAAGTATTGCCACCCTTGCTAAAATGGCAGAAGTCAGTGAGCCAACTGTTAACCGTTTTTGTCGTCGTTTAGACACTAAAGGATTTCCAGACTTCAAATTACACTTAGCACAAAGTTTGGCGAATGGTACCCCTTATGTAAATCGTAATGTCAATGAAGAAGACGGTCCTGAGGCTTATACGGCAAAGATATTTGAATCCACAATGGCCTGCTTAGATGTCGCAAAAAATGCACTTGACACTTCACTGATTAATCGCGCAGTTGATGTACTGACACAAGCAAAGAAAATATCTTTTTTTGGTCTAGGAGCTTCCTCTAGCGTCGCGCATGATGCACTCAATAAATTTTTTCGGTTCAACACCCCCGTTTCTTGCTACGACGATATTGTCATGCAAAAAATGAGTTGTATTAACAGCTCAGAAGGTGATGTAATTGTATTGATATCACATACTGGACGCACTAAACCCTTAGTCGAAGTTGCACGTTTAGCACGTGAAAATGATGCCTTTGTGCTTGCATTAACCGCCTTAGACTCCCCGCTCGCAAAACAAAGTAATCTCGTGCTATCAATGAGCGTGCCAGAGGACACTGATATTTACATGCCAATGGCATCCCGTATTGCACAATTAGTGTTAATCGATGTTTTAGCAACAGGTTTCACATTACGTCGAGGCGCTAAATTTAGAGATAACCTTAAACGTGTTAAAGCAGGCATCAAAGAGTCACGTTTTACCAAGTTTGGTGATGATTTCGAGTAAATAGTGATATGGTTTTTAAGGCGCATTCTTGAGTGTACGCTGTTAGTGAATATTTGCGTTGTAGAAAACACTACAACGCGTTGGTTTCATCACTGATCCGATATTTTTCAGACTTACCATTAATAATATACGAGCAGTTCTACGGGAAACACCTGCTAATAAGGCTATTTCTTCTAATTTCATTAAATTTTCTGCATTATTTTAATATCAGTAATAGACGCAGTGCTACCCATCTACAAATAGTTACAACATCCTAAAATAGATCAGCTATATGCCTATCAGTATTACCGTGCTGTTATAGTGAGCTACCATTGCATAGAACCAGTATAATGCATTGTTTAAAAAGACTAATTTTTCTATTTATTCATTTATAAAGATGTAAAATGATTAATGTCTCTGTTGATAAACAAGACAGTAACTAACTTTTAAAGGAGCATTAAATGTTATCAATCAATAACAACGATATTATCCTCTATCAAACTGCTAATAACAAAAAAAATGCTATTAAATCTATCGCCAATAGCCTGTTTAAAAAGGGTTACATAGAAAGTAGTTATTTTAATAGCATGCTTGCTCGTGAAGCTCAAAATAGTACTTTTTTAGGCAATGGTATCGCCATTCCACATGGTAAAACGGAGTCACGTCATCAAATAAAACAAACAGGCGTTATTTTGCATCACTTTCCAGAGGGCGTTGATTGGAGTGACGGTAATACCGTTTATTTGGCAATCGGTATAGCCGCAAAATCCGATCAACATTTAGACATTTTAAAAATGCTAACCAGAGTGCTTTCTGCTGAGGGTATTGAACAAAAATTAAAAAATGCCACTAGCGCAGACAGTATCATTGATTTAATTAATGCAAAAGTACAAACAGAAATACTGTTTACAAGCGACTTAATACAACTCAATCACCCAGTTGAAAATATTTTACAAATCAACGCCATTGCAAGTGAGTTAATAAAAAATCAGGAAATCGCCAATGAAAGGTTTATTGAAGCAATAACAACAAATGCCCCCACTCATTTAGGAGATGGCCTGTGGCTAAATGCCAGCAATCAAGGTGTTAATAAAACAGCCATCATTTTAGTGACAACCTCTCAACCATTCCTACATCAGAATAAACTGATCAAAGGTATTATTTATTTAGCCAGTGACAATCAGCTACATTTAAAAATATTAAAATCTTTGATCGATTTAATTGCACACAAAAAAGTAAACAGTTTGTTTAGCGCTAATCCGCAACAGATTATCAATTTATTAAGCAAAGAAACTGTCGATGGTGTCCAGCAAGTCTTTACCCTTCGTAATCCGCATGGCTTGCACGCACGTCCAGGTGCAATGTTAGTACATACCACGAAAAAATTTCTTGCAAGCATTCAACTGGCAAATATTGACCGCCCAGATAACAGTGTTAATGCAAAAAATTTAATGAAAGTCATGAGCTTAGGAATAAAATTTAATGACAAGTTACAGTTTTCTGCGCAGGGCGAAGATGCACAGGAAGCCCTTTTTGCGATTGGCCAGGCAATTGAGCAAGGTTTAGGAGAAAGTATCCAATGAAGACGCGCCTTAAAGTCGTCACGGTCACCTTAAATCCCGCATTGGATCTCACCGGCTCAGTGCAAACGCTTCAGGCAGGAGAAGTTAATTTAATTGAAACGGCTAGCCTGCACCCTGCTGGTAAAGGCCTTAATGTCGCGAAAGTACTTGCAGAACTGGGAGCTGAAATCACGGTTTCAGGATTTCTTGGAAAAAATAATCAAGACTTATTTGTACAATTATTTGATACGTTACAGATCAATGATCAATTTATTCGTGTTGATGGTGATACACGTATAAATGTCAAAATCGTTGAAGAGTCAGGTCAAGTTAGTGATCTCAACTTCCCAGGAATAAATATTGACAGCGCTGCCATAGTCGCATTTGAGAAAACCTTATTTACACTGGCAAAAGATCATGATGTTTTTGTTATTGCAGGTAGCTTACCACCAGGTGTCACACCTAAACTTTGTGCTCGTTGGATTAATACACTGCAGAATGACGGTAAAAAAGTATTTTTTGATAGCAGTAACCAAGCATTGATCGCCGCTGTGAATGCACATCCCTATCTGATTAAACCAAATGAAAATGAGCTAAGTAGCCTATGTGATCACGAATTAACCACTATTAGCGAGATCAAAAAAGAAGCGCAAAAATTACAGCAACAAGGCTGTGAAAATGTGGTTGTTTCTCTGGGGGAAGATGGCGTGCTTTGGCTGAATCAGGAAGGCTGGCTAAAATCAACCCCTCCCAAAATGCCCGTGACAAGCACCGTTGGAGCAGGCGATACCTTAGTGGCAGGCCTTTGTTGGGGCGAACTAAATCAATGGGATAAATCACACAGTTTAGGTTTTGCTAGCGCATTAGCGGCATTTGCTGTTACGCAGATTGGTGTGGGTGTTAAGAATTTAAGTCAAGTTGAAAAATTACAAAAAGAAATACAAATAACAGCACTTAGCACTTAGCACTTGAATTAAAAAATAAATTTAGTTACGTCACATTTAATTATAAATTAATAGCCTGAGAGGAATTTAATATGAAACTCGCCATCATCACCGCATGTCCAAGTGGAATCGCCAGCAGTATTCTTGCCGCCGGTTTAATAGAAAAAGCAAGCGCAGAATTAAATTGGCAAGCATCAATTGAATGTCAGTCGAGTATCAAACCTGTACAGATACTAACGCAACAACAAATTGAACAGGCTGACTATATCATTATTGCAACCAATACAGCGATTGATCTTAGCCGATTTATAGGCAAAAAAGTGTATCAATCAGATATATCAACATCCTTGCAAGATACAAAAAGTTATCTCGAAAATGCAGTCAATAATGCGCAACAACTCACCAATATAAAGACCAGCGACGTAAATATTCAAGCGAGTAAAAAAATTGTAGCCATTACTGCCTGTCCAACAGGGGTGGCACACACTTTTATGGCAGCAACGGCCTTAGAAGACAAAGCAAAACAGCTTGGTTTTGAAATAAAGGTTGAAACACGTGGATCCGTAGGGGCAAAAAATCAGTTAACAGATGCCGAAATCAGTGCTGCTGACTTGGTTATTATTGCCGCCGATATCGAAGTGGATTTAGCCCGTTTTGAGGGTAAAAAGCTGTATAAAACGAGCACCAGTTTGGCTCTAAAAAAACCGCAACAAGAGATTAACAATGCATTTTCCCGCGCAACTATTTATCACCATACGAAGATAGAAACAACAAGTAGTGATGACAAACCAATGAAAATATCTTCGACTATATACAAACACCTGATGACAGGTGTTTCACATATGTTGCCTGTTGTTGTGGCTGGAGGATTATTAATTGCTTTATCTTTTGTTTTTGGAATCGAGGCCTTTAAAGAGGAAGGTACGTTAGCGGCCGCATTAATGACAATAGGTGGAGCCTCTGCTTTTGCACTTATGATTCCGGTATTATCTGGTTTTATCGCATTTTCAATTGCTGACAGACCTGGACTTGCACCGGGTTTAATTGGTGGTATGTTAGCAAGTTCAACGGGAGCGGGTTTTCTCGGTGGTATTATCGCAGGTTTTTTAGCCGGTTATACTGCAAAATTAATCGCCGATAAAGTGCAACTTCCAAATTCGATGGAGGCACTAAAACCAATATTAATTATCCCACTGTTTGCAAGTTTGATCACAGGATTAGTGATGATTTATGTTATTGGAGGCCCTGTTTCTGCCATCATGACAGGATTAACTGGATTTCTCGCAACAATGAGCTCGGCCAATGCTATTTTACTTGGCACACTACTGGGGGCGATGATGTGTTTCGACCTCGGGGGACCTGTGAATAAAACCGCATACACTTTTGGTGTTGGGCTATTAGCCTCACAAACTTATGCACCAATGGCGGCAATCATGGCGGCAGGAATGGTACCGGCATTAGGCATGGGACTCGCAACTTTTTTAGCGAAATCTAAATTTATTAACAGTGAAGCGGAAGCAGGAAAAGCGGCTTTTGTTTTAGGCCTCTGCTTTATTTCTGAAGGTGCCATTCCTTTTGCTGCAAAAGATCCAATGCGAGTCATTCCTGCTTGTATCGCCGGAGGTGCGTTAACGGGTGCCTTGTCTATGTTATTCGGTGCAGAGCTATTAACGCCACATGGTGGATTATTTGTACTGCTTATTCCAGGTGCAATCACCCCAGTGTTTCTCTATCTGTTTGCTATCATAGCAGGCACAGCAGTAACAGGGATAAGTTATGCTTTCCTTAAGCAAAGCGAGGCGAATACTGTCACGGATTAAATTGCGATATAATGAATGCGGATACATAAAACCCAGCAGTTGCTGGGTTTTTAGATTTTTGAGGATAAGTAAATAATTGAGCGAAAACATCTAGGCGATTGAAGACTAACCTTATTTTTAACTTGTGCTTCTATTAATAACAACAAATCATACAATAGCCAGTAACAGAGCACCCACCGAAAGGGCTCCTTTTAAGAATTTTCCCGCAGTATAACTGCCATCTGTATTTTCCTCTTCATCTTTTTTGCCTTCTTTGCCTTCTTTTCCTTCATTCTCTACTTTGACTTCTTCCTCATCATCAGGGTGATCCATTCCTAACAATCCGTGGGTAAAAGATTCAATCATACCGGCAGGTTCTTTTTCTTCCACCTTGGCGATTGCCTTTTCGATTTCCGCTGGCGTTGCCATGTATTCCTGCTCTTTCACAGGTGCTAATAGTTTATTATTTTCACCCTCTTTTTGCACACTAGGCGGATTTTGGTCGCTGTGATTCACCGCCATTTTTTGCGTAGCAATATAACTATTCATTCCTACAGGAGTCATAAATTACCTCAATTATTTCAATTATCATCTATGTATCGGCAATAACGGCAATAACTTAACCATTTTCTGCCGTTATTTTAATCTATAACGATTAAGTTAAATAAAGCAATATACATACCAAATCTTATAGAGTCGTTATCGATGAAGATAAAAAACTCAGTCGGTTGTGAAAACAATAGTTTATAAGTAAAAAGACTGAAGATATAACGGAGGCTCATTCAATACTTTAGGTGAAAAAAAGAGAACAATCAGAATGGCAATAGACCAATCGGCGACGGTTCTCTTTTCTCTCTGCGTTAATCAACTAAAATACTGCCAGTCGATTAAGCTTTCTTGCTAAATGCTTGTTCAATCGCAACGGCAACCGCCACACTAGCGCCTACCATCGGGTTATTTCCCATGCCAATGAAACCCATCATTTCAACATGTGCGGGGACGGAAGAAGAACCAGCAAACTGCGCATCACTGTGCATCCTGCCCATGGTATCGGTCATGCCATAACTTGCAGGGCCTGCACCGACATTATCTGGATGCAAGGTTCGCCCAGTGCCACCACCTGATGCTACTGAGAAATAAGGCTGTTTCAACAACAGGCGCTCTTTTTTGTAAGTGCCTGCCACAGGATGTTGGAAACGTGTCGGGTTCGTTGAATTGCCAGTAATCGAAATGTCGACAAGTTCTTTGTGCATAATAGCCACCCCCTCCATGACATCATCAGCGCCGTAACAGTTTATTTCGCCACGCACGCCTTTGCCAAATTTTTTCTCTGAAACCACGTTGAGTTCATTGGTCTCATAATCAAACTGAGTGCGTATATAATTGAAACCATTGATACGCGCAATCAGATAAGCCGCATCTTTTCCTAAACCATTAAGAATAACCCTTAACGGTTTTGTTCTTACCTTGTTGGCATTTTGGGCGATCTTAATGGCCCCTTCTGCGGCAGCAAATGATTCATGGCCGGCAAGAAAACAAAAACATTGAGATTCTTCCGATAACAGCCGTGAAGCAAGATTGCCATGGCCTAACCCTACTTTTCGTTGCTCTGCGACCGACCCTGGAATAGTGAAAGCTTGTAGACCTTCACCAATCGCATTCGCGACATCAAAGGCTTTCACTTTTTGTTGTTTGATAGCAATAGCAGCCCCTAAAGTATACGCCCAAGCAGCATCATCAAACGCTATTATCTGTGTCTCTTTGACGATATCAAAAGGATCAAAACCATGTTTATTACACAATTCACGACTCTTGAGTAAACTCTCAAGACCATACATATCAAGCACTTTTTGAATATGTGGCATACGTTCCACACTACGTTCGAATTTAATCATATGGCTTTCCTATTGTTTTCTTGGGTTAACGTATGAAGTCGCTTCATCAAAACGACCATAATGGCTTTTGGATTTATCAATGGCTTCATTGGCATCGATACCCTCGGCGACTAATTCCATCATCTTACCCAGTTGCACATATTCATAACCAATGACCTCGGCATTTTCATCCAGTGCCATTCTGGTAATATAACCTTCAGCGAGATCCATATAACGCACGCCTTTTGCCTGTGTGCCATATGCCGTACCAACTTGTGAGCGTAAGCCTTTTCCTAAATCATCAAGACCTGAGCCGATTGGTAACCCACCTTCAGAAAAAGCGGTCTGGCTTCGTCCGTAGGCCATCTGTAAAAATAGTTCACGCATCGCGACATTGATGGAGTCACAGACAAGATCAGTATTCATCGCTTCAAGTAATGTTTTTCCTGTTATGATCTCTGCCGCCATCGCAGCTGAATGTGTCATACCAGAGCAACCTACTGTTTCGATTAGGCACTCTTCGATGATGCCATCTTTAACATTAAGTGTCAGTTTGGCCGCTCCCTGTTGTGGGGCACAGGTGCCAACACCATGAGTGAGTCCTGATATCTGGCTGACTTCTTTTACGTGGATGAAGTTGCCCTCAATGGGGATAGGTGCATTTGCATGATTCGCCCCTTTTGCGATAGGACACATGTTTTCAATTTCTGTGGAGTACTTCATAAGTCGTCTCTTTAATTAATGGATTTTAAATTCGTTGTGAAATAAATTTATTTGAGGATGTACAATTACCTTGATTACTCTTAAAAAGATCCTTCTAAGAATATCAAAGCGAGGAGTTCGCACCCCTGAGGCAGTTTAAAATCAATCCATTGACGAGAGTAGAAATCCATTGTTACTCATACTGAGTAACACTCCATGCCATTTAATCATTAAAATACGCGATTTTTATCAAAAAACTAGTGCTGTTTATACTCTTCAAACTTTGTTTGATAAATATCATTCAATTTGACATTATTTTTTATTATGAATAAAAATGGCTTGGTTTAAGCATGGAAAGGTCTATTTATAGTAAAATTTAGTGGCGTGATAAAAAAGGAGTTATAAAAAATAAGCATTATTCAGTAGACGTTGCGATTCAGGTATTGTTATTCAGATATTGCTATTCAGGTCTTGTTATCCATGTATTATTATTCAAACACTTGTATACCGTTAGCCTTTTGTTTTTTTCCTTGTAAAGTCACCTTTTCATTGATAAATACAGAGTGAATACAGGGAAAAATTCAGGGTTAATAAGTGAGGTTTTAATGTGCCAGAGGATGGTCATTATTGCCCGAAAAATATTACCGATGCTGATGAACGAGCCATCGGTAAGGATTTAGAATTATAAATTCGGATAAATAAGTGTCGCTTTCAGCGAAATCTTTCTGCTTGTTTTTGAATCACAGTGCCCGTTGTTATGCTGACACGGTGACCAGAAAGGTACTCTTTTTTCTACAACTCTTCGCTAATTTCAGATTTCACTATCAAAGTTGTACTTTTAAAGATGGCTAATTCAAGTGCATCTCGTTCATCGCCAGTGGCGACAAAGCCATTCGCATCACTAAAGCTATCATCAGTAATGTTTATCTGGTCATCACCAAGCGTAACTTCATCCATACTTTGCGACATCAGGTATTGAATAGCATCAAGACTATTTGTATCAGATTTTATTAAATTAAGTGCGATGGTTAAATCATTATTTATAGTAGTCACAGATACATCCTTTAACGAATCAACTGACGTCTCTAACAAAATGAATACGTCACTCACAGGTGCATATATTGATTGAATAATAGTTGAAGATGAACTGCTGTTACCATACGGTATCAACGTTTTCAAATAAGTACGTTGATAAGTAAACTCATTATTATTATAATAACTCGAAATATTCACACAATGCTCAACACCGGAATTGCAACTGTCACCATCAACAACCTGTATATTTTCAATAGAAAATAACTCCGGTAAATAAAATTCAACTAGACCGTCGTTATTGCTACCAAATGTAACAAATGACTCAAATTTCCAACTAGCCTCCACATCACCAGTGAAATAAGCGGACCAATTACTCACTTTCTGATCCTGATTTGCATCTGATGATATAATGCTTAAACTATTTCCTTCCTGATAAAGTGGTTGCCAGTAATAGATGATGTCACTATCACGATGTAATGCGTAAATATCCTTGTCAACAAAAGTAACATTATTAGAAGTCTTAGTATCCCAATAATATGAACTATTATCGATTTCATCGAAAAGTGTTGGTGTATATACAGAAGAAGGCTCATCTAAGCTGTTATAAATATAGTCATCTCCTTTAAGAAAACCATAATGGCTGATTGTGAAACCTTCGTTATTGTCATATAAACTAAATGCAGTGACCAACACATCATGCATTACATATTCGGCTTCAAGTGGAGGTAGTGGTGATTTTACTGGAATCTCAGTCGGGTTTGGCCCGACTTTTCCATCTAGAGCACCAATGCCATAGCTCGTCTGGTAATAGACAATATCATCACTACTGTATCCTACATCGATCACTGGAGTCCCATCCTCATTCACGGTATCACGGTAGTTAGAACCTTCATAACAAGGCTCATCATCATCTTGAAATGTACGTACACTAACGACTAAATCACTGAGTAAAGATTTTTCAACGCTAAACATGTAAACATCAGTAGTAGATGAATATGGATTGGAGATTTCTTCAACTGAAACATACCCATCATCTGGTATGTCATCAACAACAATTTCAAATGAACCAGTAGTTTCCGATGGCGAATATTCATCCTTCAGGCTACCGTCTGGATGATGATATAAGATTTTATAGCCCCTAGTAGCAATAACAGCTGAAATGACTTCACCGTCATTTTCATCAGAGTCTGCATAAATGATACATCCCTCGATATCTGCGTCACCTTCTGTCATCGACACTAACTGTATCATCTGCCATTTATAGGTGAGTGGACTTGAACCACCACCAGACGAACCACACCCCGAAAGTAGTGTTGTGAAGATGACAGAAGCAAGAATGGACTTGTTCATGGTTAAATCCTTAAAATAAAATGACCGTTTAATCATGATGTAGACAAGTAAATATCACTACACCG
>JBAHZV010000176.1:0-15111 GCA_037132845.1 Psychromonas sp. | reverse complement strand
CCGGCATCAGCAAATCTGGCCAATGAGCAGCATATGGTGCGCGGTAATGGCGCAGAACCCAGTACACTCGATCCCAGCTTTGTTCACTCAGGAATGCCAGGAGATATTATTGTTAATGATATGTTCGAAGGCTTCGTGATTGAAGATAATCAGGGCAATATTATCCCCGGGCAAGCTAAAAGCTGGGTAATCTCTCAAGATGGAAAAGTGATCACCTTTACCCTACGCGATGGTCTCTATTGGTCAGATGGCAAGCCCGTTTTAGCCTCTGACTTTGTTTATGGCTGGCAACGTACAGTGAACCCGAATACAGGTAATGATACGGGTCACTATTTTGTGACGGCAAACATTGCTAATGCTGTGGATATTCAAGCGGGCAAAGCGGATGTCAAAACACTAGGGATAAAGGCGCTTGATGATAAAACTGTAGAGATCACACTTAGTAAATCGACACCGTATTTCATGAATCTGATGAGTGTTAAGGTGTTCTTCCCTATCCCTGAGCATATATTAAAAGTGCACGGAAACACATGGACAAAAGCACCTAAAATTGTCACTAATGGCGCGTTTATTCTTGAGAAATGGGTCGCCAATGAATACGTAAAAGTTAAACGTAACCCAAACTATTGGGATAACGAAAAAACCGTGCTTAATGGTGTCACCTACCTTGGGTTGAACTCTCAACATGCAGAGATGATGCGCTATCAAGTGGGTGAGATTGATATGACTAACCGCATTGCATTAGATCATTTCCAACGATTTATGAAGGAATCGCCAGAGCAAATCAAATCTTTGCCTTTATTGGGCTCTTACGTGTACTCCTTCAACACAAAAATAGCCCCATTCGATGATGTACGCGTGCGTCAGGCTTTAACCATGGCTGTTGATCGAAAAATCCTCGTTGACAAAATAACCGCGCAAAATGAACCTCAAGCCTTCTCTCCTGTCCCGATGATCATTCCTAATTACCAAGCACCTGAGCCCGCATATAAGTCGCTGTCTCAAGTTGAGCGACTTGAAAAAGCGCAGTCACTCCTTGCTGAGGCCGGCTTTGACCAAGCCAATCCTCTGCAATTTGTACTGACATACAATACCAGTGAAAACCATAAGAAAATTGCTTTAGCCCTGGCATCAATGTGGAAGCCACTTGCCGTGAAGGTCGAGCTACAAAACATGGAATGGAAAGTCTATGTTTCAGCTAAAAGCTTGGGAGATTATCAGGTTGCGCGTTCTTGGATCTTTGGAGATTACCCTGAGCCGTCATCCATTCTGGCTTCCTTTACCTGTGGTCATAGTGCCAATGAAAGTGGTTTCTGTGATGAGCAGTTTGATCATTTAATGAAACAAGCGAGCAATACGACAAAACAAAGTACTAGGTATTCACTGTATGCACAAGCTGAAGAGATTCTAAATGCAGCCGCACCCGTGATGCCTCTCTATCATTACAAGCACACTCGTTTGGTCAGAGAAACGCTAAAAGGTTTCCCTGAAAATAACCCTAAAGGCAATATCTACGCGAAAGATCTCTATTTTGTAAAATAACATGACACAATATCCATGGCACGTCAGATGCAAAGTCAGCAAAAAAATTGTGCCAAGATGTTAGGCATAAATTTAAAGATTCGTTCTAGCAGGTATTAACCATTCAGTCTGAAAATAACCTCTTTCTTTTTTAGCGGTCATTTGTTGTGAACAAATGAGCGCGTATTTTACCCGCTATTATTTTCTGAATTAGTGCAGGTCACTGCTGTACAACATTAATATGATCCTGACTTGATAAACAGTCATTATCTCGCTAAATAAGTTGACCATACAGAAGAGCGGAATGACTTCGTTTTTATTTTTAACGGTTATTATTATTTATATTCAACTAGTAAATATTTATACTTAAATAGCTACTTTTATTCACACTGATACAGTTCGTTAGCGCAATGAGTGACATGATTGTTGGCGCGTTAATATTCACTAAATTTAACTAAAAATTCAATGCGTTTCGTTTTGATTTTGTTTTTATTTTGTTATTGTTTTTATATAAATATATTTTTAAGCGTTGTTTTTATTGTTTTAAATCAATGCGTTGGGTTGTGTGTATGTAATTTGTTAAAAATGTAAAAGAAAATGAAAAAGTGCTGAAAGCAAAAGTGAATGAGAAAATTGGATTTTATGCTCCTTAAAAGATAGAATATGCATGAAATTACGCCTCGAACTGTTGAGTGATTATCAAAATATAGCGTAGAGTTTTCGCATTTATACCCGTTACTATTCAAAATGCTTACCTTTAAATCGATCGAAAGACGCCGAAGATATTTTATTCACTACTTGTTCTGTGGCCATTAGCTTGGGAGCTAATTCAGCATTGCAATATTTGATAATGATGCGCAATCGAAGGATTAACACAGTTAATTGCTCAAGAGGGTATGAGGTTGCGCTGTGCTTGGTCTCTAAGCTAGCGACTGAATAAAACATCTGATTGGTAACGGATAAATAAGCATTTTACGTGCGTTATATTTTGAACAAGGGGACCTTGCTAAGTGCACTTTAGCTTAAAGTTGTTTCCTTTACTTATCTAAGTAAAAAATTAATTGCTTGTTTTGAACATTCTTTTTGAATGTCCAAAACTGAGTTGCGTGCAAAAATTCGAAAACATTAGAATGGTAATGGCGAAAATCAAGCTGTTATTTGATCTTGAAGGACATGTTTATGACTAATTTAGAGCAAAATGCTCAGGGACTTTATGTGCCAGAAATGGAACACGATGCCTGTGGTATCGGCTTCGTTGCACATTTAAAAAATAGAAAATCACATTCAATTGTGACGCAAGCATTAAATATGTTGGCACGCATGGAGCATCGAGGTGGTCAAGGTTGTGATCCTTGCAGTGGTGATGGTGCGGGTATCTTGTTACAAAAACCGCATGAGTTTTTAGTAACAGAAGCATTAAAAGCGGGTATTACATTACCTAAGTTTGATCAATATGCCGTTGGTACTGTGCTCTTTCCAATGAACAGAAATAGGCGCAATGAGTGTCGTGATATTTTAGCGCGCACTGCTGAACGTTTAGGTCTTGAAGTTATTGGTTACCGTATTCTTCCTACAGATAATTCAATGATCGGTGCTGATCCATTGAAGACAGAGCCACAGTTCGAACATATGTTTGTCACCGGCGGTCCTGAGATGGAGCCCGCAGTTTTAGAACGTAAAGCATTTATTTTACGTAATTACTCAACACGTATTTGTTTACAATCTGTGTCAGGTATTGAAGATAATTTCTATATCAACACCTTTTCGTACAAAACAATTGTTTATAAAGGTCAATTAACCACTGAACAAGTACCTCAATATTTCCTAGATTTACAAGATACCAGTATGGTGACGGCGCTTGCACTTGTTCACTCGCGCTTCTCGACCAATACTTTTCCGCGCTGGCGTCTTGCGCAACCGTTCCGTTATATTGCCCATAATGGCGAAATCAATACTGTACGCGGTAATATCAACTGGATGAAAGCACGTGAAGCGTTGCTTGAAGCTGAATTCTTCACCCGTGAAGAATTGGATATGTTGATGCCTATTTGTACAGAAGGTATGTCTGATTCTGCAAGCTTTGATATGGCACTTGAGCTCCTTGTTCTTTCTGGACGTAGTCTTCCTCATGCATTAATGATGATGATCCCTGAAGCTTGGCAAGAAAATAAAGGCATGGAGCCCAAACGTCGTGCATTCTATCAGTACCACGCCAATATCATGGAACCTTGGGATGGCCCTGCTTCTGTCTGTTTCACTGATGGTGTACAGGTTGGTGCAACATTAGATCGTAATGGTCTACGTCCATCGCGTTACTGTGTCACAAAAGATGACTTTTTAGTGATGGCATCTGAAAGTGGTGTCGTTGATATTGCCCCTGAAAATATTAAACTACGTGGTCGTTTGCAACCAGGGCGTATCTTTGTTGCTGATTTAGAGCAAGGGCGTATTATTTCTGATGAAGAAGTTAAAAATACCATTGCCACACAGCAGCCATATGAAACTTGGCTTGCTGATAATTTAGTTAAATTAGAAGATCAGCCGGCGGCACTTGAACGTAATATTCAACCCAATGATGGTCACTTATTAAAGCGTCTGCAAACATTTGGTGTTACCTCGGAAGAGATTAATGAGATCATCTTACCGATGTTCCGTGATGGTAAAGAGCCATTAGGTGCAATGGGTGTGGATTGGCCATTAGCGGTACTTTCTCATCAATCGCAACATTTGTCTCACTACTTTAAACAGTTATTTGCACAAGTAACCAATCCTCCCATCGATCCTATTCGCGAACGTATGGTGATGTCACTGAATACATATTTAGGCAAAGATCTGAATTTACTCTCTGAAACGCCTGAGCATTGTCATAAAGTAGAACTTGAATCGCCAGTATTAAGTAATGCAGAACTTGAAAAACTGAATGCCTTAGATCATAAACATTTACAAACAAAAACCTTAGACACGTTATTTAAAGTAACTGGTGAAGCGGGCAAACTTGAGAAATCAATTAAACGTATTTGTCGTTATGCGGAAGATGCGGTCAATGATGGTTATTCGATCATTATATTGAGCGATCGTAATGCGACGTCTGATCACGCACCCATTCCTGCGATGTTAATTACCGGCGCTGTTCACCATTACTTAATCAGAAAAGGGTTACGTGCACTTTGTGATATCGTTGTTGAAACCGGCGATGTACGTGAAACGCACCATTTTGCAACGGTTATCGGTTACGGTGCTTCTGCAGTCAATGCTTACTTAATTGAAGAAATGATTGTTGATTTACAAGCTAAAAAACGTTTACCAGCTGAGCAAACTGTGGATCAATTATTTGCTATCTATAAAGGTGCAATTGACGCAGGTCTATTGAAAATATTCTCTAAAATGGGTATCTCAACCATTCAATCTTACCAAGGCGCACAGATTTTTGAAGCGCTAGGGATAAGTAAAGCGGTAGTGGATGCTTATTTCGCTGGGACCGTTACCCGAATTCAAGGTTTATCGCTTGATGATATTGCAACGGAAGCGATCATTCGTCATCGTTTTGCATATCCGTTACGCGCAATACCCGCATCACGTTTAGATGTTGGTGGTGTTTACCAGTGGAAACAGCGTGGTGAAAAGCATCTATTTAACCCTACAACGATCTCATTATTACAAGAATCTACACGTAATAAAAATTATGCGCAGTTTAAAGAATATTGTGCAGCCGTTGATACTCAGGGCGATGACGCCGCAACCTTGCGTAGTCAGTTTGAATTTGTACCAAACGCATCGGGTCCAATCTCAATTGATGATGTCGAGCCTGCGACAAAAATCTTAAAACGTTTTGCAACGGGAGCCATGAGCTTCGGATCTATTTCTCATGAAGCGCATTCAACACTTGCGATTGCCATGAACCGCATTGGCGCAAAATCTAACTCTGGCGAAGGGGGTGAAGATCCTGCGCGTTTCTTACCCAAAGAAAATGGCGATTGGGAACGCTCTGCAATCAAGCAAGTTGCATCGGGTCGTTTTGGTGTGACTTCTTATTACCTTACAAATGCGGCTGAAATCCAAATAAAAATGGCGCAGGGCGCAAAACCAGGTGAAGGTGGACAATTACCGGGACACAAAGTTGATGACTGGATTGGTCGTACACGTCATTCTACTCCTGGCGTTGGTCTGATTTCACCGCCACCACATCACGATATCTACTCAATTGAAGATTTAGCACAGCTTATCTTTGATTTGAAAAATGCTAACCGTGCTGGTCGTGTTAACGTGAAATTAGTCTCCGAAGCGGGTGTTGGTACGATTGCATCGGGAGTTGCTAAAGCCAAAGCTGACGTTATTCTGATTGCTGGATTTGATGGCGGTACAGGTGCCTCTCCTTTGTCGTCAATTCGCCATGCGGGTTTACCGTGGGAACTAGGGCTGGCTGAAGCACATCAAACCTTGATGAAAAATGGCTTACGTAACCGTATCGTATTACAAGCTGATGGTCAGATGAAAACACCTCGTGATTTAACCATCGCTGCACTATTGGGCTCTGAAGAGTGGGGGGTTGCAACGGCAGCACTGGTTGTAGAAGGTTGTATCATGATGCGTAAGTGTCACTTGAATACTTGTCCTGTTGGTATCGCAACCCAGAATAAAACCTTACGTGAGCGCTTTGATGGTCGTGTTGATGATGTGGTTACTTTCTTCGGTTATATGGTTGAAGGCATGCGTGAAAACATGGCTAAATTAGGTTATGCAACAATCACTGAGATGGTTGGGCAAACGCAGAACCTAAAAGTGCGTGAAGATATCAAGCATTGGAAATATAAAAACCTAGATTTAACGACACTTCTCTTTAAAGAAAAAGCAAAAGAAGAAGATGGTATGTTTAATCAAACGGGTCAAAATCATCATCTTGAAGCGGTATTAGATAGAAAACTTATCGAGCTTGCACAACCTGCACTTGAAAAGGGTGAAGCGGTATCGGGTGAATTTCCTATCCTTAATACGGATCGTTCATGTGGCACGATGCTTTCTAACGAAATTTCTAAAGTGTATAACGACCAAGGTCTACCACTACCGATGCAAGTTAAATTTAACGGCTCGGCAGGACAATCATTTGGGTGTTTCCTTGCAAAAGGTGTTGAATTTACGGTTGAAGGTGATGCCAACGATTACTGGGGTAAAGGGTTATCCGGTGGTCAAATAGTGGTTTACCCGCATCGTAATTCAGACATCGTGGCGAAAGATAATATTATCGTTGGTAACGTCTGTTTCTACGGTGCTACATCGGGTGAGTCATACATTAATGGTATGGCTGGCGAACGTTTCTGTGTACGTAACTCGGGTGCAGAAGTGGTTGTTGAAGGGCTGGGTGATCACGGTTGTGAATATATGACTGGCGGTATTATGATTAACTTAGGTTCAACGGGGCGTAACTTTGCTGCGGGAATGAGTGGTGGCGTTGCTTATGTTTGGGATACCGATGATTCATTTGCAGAGAGTTGTAATATGGAACTGGTTGATCTTGATCCTCTAGAGCAAGTTGATAAAGATCTTGTTGTTGCTAAAGTAACAAAACACTTTGAATTAACAGAGTCTAATGTTGCTGCTTTATTCTTATCGGATGTTGAAGCAAGTTTAGCGAAAATGATTAAAATCATGCCACGTGATTACAAAGCAGTATTAGCTACGCGCGCGGAAGGAGAAAAATAATGGGTAAGGCTACTGGGTTTTTAGAATTAGGTCGTGAATTACCGGGTAAATTATCGGTAGAAGAACGCCTAAAAGATAATAAAGAATTCGTGAAAATGGATGAGTTTGGCGAAAAAATTAACGACCAAGCTTCACGTTGCATGGATTGTGGTGTTCCTTTTTGTCACAACGGTTGCCCAATTGGTAATATTATTCCTGAATTCAACGATGCGGTTTATCGTGATAGCTGGCAGGAAGCATGGGAAATTTTAAGCTCAACGAATAACTTCCCTGAATTTACCGGTCGTGTTTGCCCGGCTCCTTGTGAGAGTTCCTGCGTATTAGGGATTAACCAAGATCCAATTACTATCTGTAACATCGAGAAAAACATCGTTGAAACAGCCTATAAAAATGGCTACGTTAAACCCAAAATCCCAACATCGCGTACCGGTAAAAACATCGCTATTATCGGTTCTGGTCCCGCAGGACTGGCGGCTGCCGAGCAATTAAACTCTGCGGGTCATACCGTCACCGTTTACGAGCGTGATGAAAAAGTAGGTGGTTTATTACGTTTTGGTATCCCTGACTTTAAACTTGGCTCAGACGTTATTGATCGTAAAGTGGCGATAATGGAAGCGGCTGGTATTAAGATGGTTGTTAATGCACATATCGGTGTTGATTTTGATGCGAATGAATTACGCAAGCAGTTTGAGGTGGTGTTATTAACCGGAGGCTCAACGGTACCGCGCGACTTACCTATTCCTGGTCGTGAATTAAAAGGTGTCCATTTTGCAATGGAATTCCTTGCTCAAAATAATCGCCGTGCAAACGCAATGGAGTTAAAAACTGAAGAAATTCATGCAAAAGATGATCATGTGCTGGTTATTGGTGGAGGTGATACGGGGTCCGATTGTGTCGGTACATCAAACCGTCATGGTGCGGCTTCTGTGTTACAAGTAGAAATCATGCCGATTCCACCTGAAGAGCGCACTAAAAATATGCCTTGGCCATCATACCCAATGATCTTGAAAACCACGACTTCTCACGAAGAAGGGGTCGATCGTAAATGGTCTATTTTAACGAAAGAGTTTAAAGGTGATGAAAACGGTAACGTAAAAGAGCTGATTATCGCTGATATCGAGTGGCAAAAAGCGGCGCCGGGTCAACGTCCTAACTTCAAAGAGATTGCAGGTACTGAGCGCAGTGTGCCCTGTACTAAAGCATTCTTGGCAATGGGTTTCTTACACCCAGAGCCAACGGGGCTATTAGCACAGCTTAATATCGGATTAGACGATCGTGGCAACGTAAAAACCAACAATTTTCAAACCGACCAAGCTGGTGTTTTTGCTGCTGGTGATATGCGTACGGGTCAATCTCTTATCGTTCGTTGTATCAATGAAGGGCGTGAAGCCTCGCGTGCCATTGATGCCTACTTAATGGGTAGCTCAAACTTAGAAGCAATAGCTGATTCGTTGATGTTGTCTAACTAACCGTATAAATACCGCTATTATTGGTGGTGACTTATATGAATAAAAGCCTCTGCGTATTTTAAGCAGGGGCTTTTTTATAGTCATATAAAAATTGATATCGCTTCCTTAATAGTGAATTTTTACATAAAAAACAGTAAGTGCTTTATTGTTGCTAAAAAAAAACACCAAACGTTTTCACGTTTGGTGTTTTTTCTGCCATCAAGATATACGTTTATTGGCGTTTAACGGCTGAGGATTAAGATTATTTACAGGGTATTTAAAACTCATTAAAAATTAGTTTATCTTATTTTTACTCACCGATAGGTAAGACCGTACGACCATGTTGTTCATTAATTACTTCAGCCATTGCGAGGTAAATTGCACTTAAACCACAAATAATACCTTCGAAACCAGCAATGGTCCCAATTAATTCAGAGTCTGTGAATTCACGAATAGCAAGTAGTGCGAATAATACCGTTAAGCTACCGAATACAAACTGTAATGCGCGATTGCCTCGTAATGTACCAACAAACATAAAGGCTGTGAATATGCCCCACATAATAAAGTACCAAGCCATAAAGGCAGCCGGCGTTGCTTCAGCTAAATTCAATTTTGGTAAAAGAAGTAACACGACTAGACTGATCCAGAAGAAGCCGTAAGAAGTAAATGCTGTCAAACCAAAGGTATTACCTTTTTTAAATTCTAAAATACCAGCAATAACTTGCGCTATCCCGCCGTAACAGAGGCCCATTGCTAGAATCATTGCGCCGAGTGGGAAAAAGCCAGCATTATGAATGTTAAGTAAAACAGTTGTCATACCGAAGGCCATCAGACCAAGCGGACCAGGGTTTGCTAAATTAGGAGTTTGTGACACAGAATGTACCTTATTAGTGAGTTAGATGAAATTTCGCGAACCATAACATGCTAAGTAACTTTGTAAAGTAAATTTGTTATTTTTGCACTGGATCATTGTTTTTTATTTTTTTCATTTAAAAATGAGACGTCAATGCGATATATTAATATCAATTGTATTTATTTTGATGTAAATATACTATCAAAATAAGTTTTGTAATAATTTTACAATTTAGATTGAAAAAATTAGGTACAATATAATTATTATTCCAATTTATTAATTAATTAAGTTAAATGATGAGCCAAGCTACTTTATCCATTAAAAATTTACACAAATCCTTTGCTGATAATGAAGTATTAAAAGGCATTAATTTAGAAGCTCAGAAAGGTGATGTTATTTCTATCTTGGGTTCTTCTGGTTCAGGAAAAAGCACCCTCTTACGTTGTATTAATCTGTTAGAAATACCTACATCAGGTGAGATTCGAGTTAATGATGAATTAATTGTGATGAAACAAGACAAAAAATTAGGCTCTATTCCCGCTTCCATGCAACAGGTAGAACGTATTCGTAGTCGCTTAGCAATGGTCTTTCAAAGCTTTAATTTATGGTCTCATATGACGGTGCTTGAAAATGTCATTGAAGCCCCAATTCATGTGTTGGGTGTCCCTAAAAAAGAAGCCATTGTAAAAGCAGAAGCTATTTTACAACGCGTTGGTTTATATGAACGTAGAGATTATTATCCAGGGCACCTCTCTGGAGGTCAGCAACAGCGTGTTGCTATTGCGCGTGCTTTAGCTGTTGAACCCGAAGTGATGTTATTTGATGAACCTACATCGGCACTGGATCCAGAATTAGTCGGTGAGGTATTAAATGTAATGCGTGGTTTGGCTGAAGAGGGCAGAACCATGCTTGTCGTTACCCATGAGATGGCATTTGCTCGTGATGTTTCTACTAAAGTACTCTTTTTACACCAAGGTGTTGTGGAAGAAGAGGGGAAACCAGAGGTTATTTTTGAGCACCCTTCCTCTGAACGCTTTAAACAGTTTATCTCCTCGGTTTATTAACCGTTAATTTTTTATATATCTAAGGAAGTACAATGAAAAAAATAAGTCTATTTATCTCAATTTTAATATTATCGTTTAATGTCGCTGCCAAACAATGGAACAACATTCGCATCGGTGTTGAGGGGGCTTATCCTCCCTTTAGCCAAACAGAAGCGGATGGTAGTATCACCGGTTTTGATATCGATATTGCCAATGCCTTATGTGCACAAATGAACGCTAAATGTACGTTAGTTAAGCAAGATTGGGATGGTATTATTCCTGCTTTAATGGCTCGTAAGTTTGATGCAATTATTGCAACCATGGATATTACTGAGGCGCGTAAAAAGAAAATTGCATTCACTGATAAGTACCAGCACATCCCAGCACGTTTTGTTGCGTTAAAAGGTGTGGATTACCAAGCAACAGATGCCTTTATGAAAGGTAAAAAAATTGGTGTGCAACGCGCAACAACAATGGACCTTTATATTTCTGATAACTTTCCTTCTGCACAAATCAAACGTTACGGATCTGCTGATGAAGCATACCTAGACCTTAAAGCTTCCCGTTTAGATTATGTCATGGCTGATTCAGCTGCTATTTCAGATGGTCTATTAGCAAAAGAGGGTGGTGATAAATTTGAGTTTGTTGGCCCTAAACTAAATGATCCAAAATGGTTTGGTGAAGGTGCTGGTATTGCAATTCGTAAGCAAGATAAAGATTTAGCAACACAATTTAATGCTGCTATTGATGAGATTCGTGCCAACGGTACCTACAAAAAAATCCAAGATAAATATTTTGACTTTGATGTTTACGGCGGTTAATTATTATTATTACGAAAAGGATGGGCAACCATCCTTTTTTAGTTTAATTAAAGAATCATTATGCAAGAACTGTTAAATTACCAAAATCTATTACTGCAAGGTGCATGGTTAACTGTGCAAGTTGCACTGCTTTCGTTATTACTTGCAATCACGCTCGGTTTGTTAGGTGCACTCGCTAAAATCTCTCATTCGCCTGTTTTGCGCTTTATCGCGACTTCCTACACCACTATTATTCGGGGTATTCCTGATCTTATATTGATGTTGCTTATCTTTTTTGGTGGGCAGATTCTCATTAATAAACTCTGTTATAGCCTGAATGAAACCATCAATGAATATTTCACAGGTTATGATGCAAATCATGAGTGGTACGCTTACTTACCTGATTATATTGATATTAGCCCCTATGTTGCAGGTATTATGACCATTGGTTTTATCTTTGGAGCTTATATGGCAGAAACTTTTCGTGGTGCAATTTTGTCGGTAGAAAAAGGACAGATTGAAGCTGCGACAGCTTATGGCATGAGCAAATCTAAAATATTTTTTCGGGTGACTTTTCCACAAATGATGCGCCATGCGCTACCCGGTATTGGTAACAATTGGCTAGTATTATTAAAAACGACTGCATTAGTTTCAATTATTGGTTTACAAGATATAGTCAAAATAGCAGGAGATGCTTCTGGATCAACACAGCAGCCTTTCACTTTTTACCTTGCTGTTGCTTTTGTCTTTTTGTTTTTTACTGCCATTTCAAGCGCTTTTTTAAAACGTCTTGAAACCAAATATTCAATATCGACGAGGTAAAAATGGATTTTTCAATTATTATTACTGAATACCAGTTTTACCTTACTGGCTTATGGACCACGACATGGCTCGTTGCTTTGTCCTTATTTCTGGGACTTTGTATTGCGATTCCTGCGGGTATATTACGTAGCAGTGATCATAAAATAATACGTCTGCCTATTTGGGCATTTATGTATTTTTTTCGAGGCTCCCCACTGCTTGTGCAACTTTTTCTTATTTATTATGGTACCGCTCAATTTGAATGGTTGCGTGAAAGTTGGTTATGGGAATATTTTCAAGAAGCTTGGTTTTGTGCATTATTAGCATTCACTTTAAATACAGGAGCCTATACTGCAGAAATTGTGCGTGGAGTGATTGCTGCGATGCCAAAAGGTGAATTGGAAGCCGCCAAAGCCTATGGGATGAGTAAGTGGAAAACATTGCGTCGTATCACCTTACCAAACTCATTGCGTCGAGCTTTGCCTGTTTACAGTAATGAGGTTATTTTTATGATCCATGGAAGTGCCGTTGCGGGTATTGTGACGATTGTTGATATTACAGGTGCTGCCCGTGTTGTTAATGCTCGCTATTACGCACCTTTCGAAGCTTATTTTTCGGCCGCAATTTTATATATGTGTTTAACGTTTAGTGTTATTTATCTTTTTAAACGCTGGGAAAGACGTTATCAAGTGGAGCAATAATAGCGCTCTATTATCATCCCCTTTATTATTCAATATACTGGCCTCACCGTTTGCCTGTGAGTCGCTAGATCGAAAATCAATTCAGCGTTACAACATTTGAGAAGGGCTAATCATTTAATCCATAAATGGTTAGCCCTTTGGGTGAGTGACTGAATAAAGCACCTTGATTGGTAACGGTTATACACAGCATTTTCTATTTATTTCTTATGTTTTAAAAGAGTTTTAATGTCTTTAACGTCTCTGCTCTGACTCGATTGTGGGTTGTTTCATCCTCGCGCAATGATTGCCCATAAGAAGGGATCATCTCTCTCATTTTTTCTGTCCACTGTGGCAACTTTATTTTATCTTCAAAGCAACGTTCAATAATATTAATCATTGTTTGTGCTGCTGTTGAAGCCCCAGGTGAAGCGCCGAGTAATACCGCTAGAGAGCCATCAGCCGCCGTGACCACCTCGGTGCCAAATTCTAGTTTCCCTTTGCCATTTTCATCTTTTTTGATGATCATTACGCGTTGGCCTGCTTGCTCTAAGGTCCAGTCTTCCTTTTTTGCATCAGGATAAAAATTACGCAGTGCGTTAACACGTTCTTTGTGTGATTGTAATGACTCTTTAATAAGGTAATGAGTCAAATTAATATTTTTTGAGCCAACAGAAAGCATCGGAGCAAGGTTTGAGGGACCCACTGAAGAAAACAAATCAAAGTTAGAGCCTTGCATTAAGAACTTAGTGGTAAAACCTGCAAAAGGACCAAATAACAGTGCTGGTTTTCCATTTATAATACGGGTATCAAGGTGTGGTACGGACATCGGAGGGGCTCCAATAGGTGCTTTCCCGTAAGTTTTTGAGTAATGCTGTTCAACCACTTCTGGCTTACTGCATACTAACCATTGACCACTAACTGGGAATCCACCATAACCTTTACGTTCAGGAATACCCGATTTTTGTAGTAGGGGTAATGCTCCTCCGCCAGCACCAAGAAAAACAAATTTTGCTTTAATGACTGCTGAGTGTTTATTTGTTCGCTTTTTAATACTCACTTTCCAGTTAGCATTTTTTCGCTGGCGAATACGATGGACATTATAATTTAAAAGCAGCTCAAAATTAGGTGATTTTTGCATCGTTTCAATCATGCTACGTGTGAGCGAACCATAATCTACATCAGAGCCGTAATCGACACGTGTTGCTGCAACAGGCTGATTTTTATCACGCTTACTCATTGCAAGTGGCATCCATTGAGTGATTACTTTAGGATCTTCACTGTATTGCAGATCTTTAAAAAGGTGATGAGCACTGAGTAATTTGTAACGCTTGCGTAGGAAATTGACATCTTTCTCTCCCCAAACCAAACTTTGGTGGGGGATTGCGTTAATAAATTTATCAGGCCTTGGTAAAATATTATTTTTGACCAGATAAGACCAAAATTGCAAGCTGACTTCAAATGAAGCATTGATTTTTAGTGCGCGCTCGATATTAATGCTTCCATCTTTATTTTCAGGGGTGTAGTTTAATTCGCAATAACCAGCGTGGCCCGTCCCTGCGTTATTCCAACCATGTGTACTTTCGTGTGCAACATGACTCAAACGCTCTACCATAATAATTTTTAATGATGGATCAAGTTGGCTTAATATCATACCTAATGTTGCGCTCATCACGCCACCACCCACAAGGAGTACATCTGCAGTTCTTACACCCATTACAACTTTCCTTTATAAAAATCGACCACTAAACAAGCTACCTCTTTATTGATAAGTTTACTTGCATACTTTTAGTATGGTTAAAAATGTGAGAATACTAGCTAAAATTCATATTTTAAACCAGCTAATAAAGTTCCTCGATGTTTTTCTGCGTTTTGAGACGCTTTTTAGGGGGGTATGTCAATGGTAATAGTAAGGGTATTGCCGTTTTTATGCAGGTTGAGGGCTAATACCAAAAGAACCTAAAAAGGTGATCAGCCTTAGTTGTTAAAATTAACCCTACCTACGTTGTGAGTCTTGAAGTGAGAATAACTATCTCCTGCAACTCACGCCTTGTTAGTGATAATCTTTCCTGCGTAAAACTTGATCACTTAATTAATTCCTTTGGTATAACCACACATCAAAATTACAGTGTTGGTGTTCATCTTCTTCATTCAAACTGCTATTCGTGTGCCACTTCTAAAATAATGGCAATCCAGTGTGGCAAAACTTAATCTGCCCAGTAATTTGTGGGTTGAAGTGTTTCTTTTAATGCTCAGTTGGTTGGCTTGTTG
>JBAHZV010000159.1:0-7491 GCA_037132845.1 Psychromonas sp. | reverse complement strand
AAACTAGCTAACTTGGATATAAGCGGATGATTCATTGATAATTAACACCCCCTCCGGCATTGTGATAGTTAATAATTTTTCATCTTCAAAAATAATACCTAATGAGCCTTTCAGACAACTCACTACAATATTATGTTTTTTTGCTTCAGAAAATTCCCATTGTAAATGAGAGACGTTCGTTGGTGCATCGGACTCAATACCTCCAGAAACAGGAATCTCTTCATGATAACCAAGTTCAACTGTTGCCCGTACTTTATTCTGACTAACAACAGCACATTCGTATTGGAGTTCCTTTGCTTGTAATTTCAGACATGTGGCCTCCAGATGTACATCTAAGTGACTATGCAAGCGCCATTGCAATGTTTGATCCTTCAACAATTCAATACGGTCCCAAATCACCACCCCTTTATCGGCCACTAAAATAAATGTTCGAATAAAAGAGTCAACACCTCTATATGAGTTAGACAAATCAATTTTGCTACAATACCAACCTCGACCCTCTTGCTGATAAATAAGTTCTGCTATGGCGCTCTCATCATCAATCAATTGCCCTTGTCCAGCAATAAGCGGTAAATTATGTGCCTGCGTTGTACGTGTCCATTGACTATGGTGTGTACTACCAAAGCAATAACCATAACTCCCTGTTGGTGTTAATACACCTAACCCATTATCTATCAGCGCAAAGTTACCTTGATCAGCATGGCGATGTGAACTATTACCAAAACGGCTAGCCCGGTAAGATAAATTGCTGTGACCAAAAAGAGCGATGCCAAACCCTGCATAATCATAAAACCGCCCTGCTGTTGGCAACTCTTGGTTAATTACTGGCACAGACGTATTCACAAACTCTAATTGTTTAATCGTTGGAATAATATCCAGAAGATGTAAGGCATAACAGTCGATTTTGGATTCTAATATTGCACTCATATCGATGGTTTTTTGATCACCAAAACGGTGAGCATAGATTCGTAATGGGTTTTGAGCAAAAAAACCCGGCCATTCAACACTTTCACGCTGACACCAAAATCCATCACCAAAAGGATGAATTTCCTGATCAGAGACAACAAAATCCATCGCAAATTTGCAATAGTTCTTATAAAAAGGATGTTCGTAAAAAGAAAAATCACTTAATCTTTCCACTGATAAGAAAAATGGATGCATCCATTTACTATAGGATGAAGAATAGAACGCTCCTTCTGCCCAACTACCGTCTTTACCACCATAAAAGGGGAAAATACCACGGTAGATCATCAATGAATAATTAAGCCAGCGTTCACAGACAGAGCGCTCAAATTCTTTATGTAAAACCAAAGCGGCAATACCTAAATAAGCAGGCAGCCGAGAAGTATGAGAATGTCCTGGGAATTGATGAAACTCATCAGTGGCTAATCGTTCTTCCATTTGGTAAGCAATGCGCACCAACATAGGGCGAATGAAATTTTTCTCTGGTTCCCTAAGTAAAGGACTTAACCAATGGTAAGCTAAAAAAAGATTACGTGCTAACGACAGCCCAACTTCATCACCCCATGTGCAAGGCCTTAATAATGAAGCAGGCCCTTCTGGGCTCCATTGCGCAAAACGCAACAATAAGTCAGCAGCGTGTTGGCCACTCTCTTTATCTTGCCATATTTTATAAAGTAATGTTAATGAAATAAGATCACGATCAAGCCACTCTCGAACATTTCCAATCGCGGTTCTTTTGCCCATTTCCGATCCACGCTTATAGTGTTCCGGAAATTTAATATCTTCGCTCGCAACCGCTAGATTAGCCGTTGCTTTTAAGCTTGTATAGGTCTCCGTGGAGACCTGTTTGATCGCCTCTATATCCTCATCAAAATACATCATAAATTGTGAACGATCCTGACACAGTTCAAATAACTGTTGCGCGGTGGGCGCCAAATAAGAGACTACACTTTGGTCAATAATAAAACCAAACCAATCTGAACATTCTCCTTCCGAACTGAGCAAGCGCCAACGATAATGACCCAAGGGCAACTCAAAAGAAAGCTGAAAAGGTGATTGCACTTCTTGCCAAGACCACTCTTTTTTTGTATCACATAATTGCAATTCTAAGCCATAAACTAATTGACTATCAGGCTGAGGCCAATTAAAACTGGGTGGATTGGTTAATGCTACATCTTGATTTGATGGTGCTAAAAACAGCTGAAAGTCATGATGACGTGTTAACTGCAACATATTATTTCTCCTTTGAAAACCAAGTATATATCCCTGTTTCTCGGTCAATCACCCCTAACGGCATAGCGGGTGTTCCTCCCACAATGGAATAAGGCTTTACATCATTTGTTAGCACTGAATTAGCACAGACTAAACTGCATCGCCCTACGGTCACACCGGGCGTGATCACCACGCCAGACGTTAGCCAAACACCATCTTCAATAATCACTTTTCCTTTTTCAAGATCACTACGACCACTAAAGAAATCATCTACTGGTGAATATGTATGGTTTGAAGCAACGATACTGGCATGAGGACCAATAAGCACATTTTCACCGATCGCCACATCACCATTGATGTAACTATAAAGCCCAACATAAGAGTATTGACCAATTTGGTTATCACCAATACGGACAATTGCACCCGGTGCAATCCTAACGCGATTATTGATAAATCCGAGAATCTTCGCTCTGCAATTATCATCTTCAAAATTATTACTTTGTGTTGTATAAAGTGTAAATTTACGAAATTCTTCAGCGTTTAATTCTCCGCCAAACTTTTTTTGTACCGACATATATTTTACCTTTAGGAACCAAAGAAGTAGGAAGTGAGTAAAATGCTAACTCACCTCCATAAAACAAGCTAAATAATGTTAACTACTGACTGATTAAGTTCTCATCTTGAGGCACTGGTTTTATCGATTTAATTAATAAGAAACCAATCAAAGCAACAATAGCAGCAACAATAACAAAGAGTAAACGTCCCCAGAGTGGGTTTGGTACTATCGTTAACAGTAACAGTGCCACTGATGCAGTTAATAATAAACGTCCTAACATAGAGTGTTGTTTATTATCCATTTCGATAGATAAAGGGGTATCTTCAACCACCACTTCGGTGTCCACATTATGGAAAAATTTCTCTATTTCAGCAGTACGCTCAGCGGAATGACCTTTATAGAAAAACTGTGATAAAACAAAGAAAGGCAAAGTGATCAACATATGACAAGAAACACCTAATGTCACTGATTTCATTTCTGCAAATTCACGCGCAGTTAACGGCACCTCTAATCCCAAAAGGGACTCAACAAACCCAGGCGTAACAACAAAAGCAATCAATCCAGAAACACACATACCAACTAAAATCGTTCCCCAACCAGCCCAATCAGGCGTTTTACGGATAAAGAAACACATGATAGAAGGAATAAGCAATGGGAAACCGACTAGCGTACCCACCAGCATCATCAGATCAAATAAACCAAATTCTCGTAAAGAGCTTAAGAATAAACCGGCTAAAATCACGATAATACCAAACAGAGCGGTAAAGAATTGACTTGCACGCATCAAGTTCTTTTCAGTGGCATCTTTGCAAAAATAAGGTTCATAAACACTTTTAACGATGATCCCTGCATTACGATTTAACGCAGAGTCCATTGATGACATAGTTGCAGCAAACATAGCGGCTAGCATTAAACCGACCATACCAACGGGCATTTCACGTTTTACAAAAATATAATAAGTCGCATCGGCAACATTTTTACCTAGACCATCTAATCCCCACGTTGTTACATCGGCATAATTTCCTGCGACATACCAAGCAGGTAAGAACCAAATCAATGGGCCTAAAATCATTAACCCACAAGCAAGTAAAGCGGCTTTTCGTGCATTTTTAGTATCTTTAGCACTGATATAACGGTAGGAATCAACCATGTTATTAGTACTGAAGAACTGTTTAACAAAAATACACACAAACCACCCAACAAAAAGATAGGTGTGGCTATAACCATCCCCAATTAATGCTTGATCTGGCAAACCGACTTCAAGTAGATTGCCTACACCACCAGATTTCCACACAGCGACACCTGCTGCGATAAAAGACATCACAGTAATAATAACCATCTGTAAAAAATCCGAAGCAATAACAGCCCAGCTTCCGCCCACTAAAGACATAAACAAAACCACTAAACCGGCACCAATAATGGTTTGATTTAATGGCACATCTAATACCGCACTGGTGAATACCGCTAGCCCATTTAACCAAATAGCAGCTTGTAGCACACTTAAAGGTATATTTGCCCAAGTAAAGACCTGTTCATTGACCTTACCTAAACGCATTCTTGCACCTTGTAATGGGCTAATAACACGCATTTGCCGTGCTTTAGCAGCAAAAAACAAATAGTTACAAAAATACCCTAGCGCATTGGCAAAAAATACGATGGCAACCGACATACCACTGGTTAACGCTTTGCCCATTAAACCAGTGAAAGTCATGGCACTGAGCGCCATCATAAATGCGGTAGAGCCAACCATCCACCAAAGCATTCGACCTCCGCCCCTAAAATATTCACTAGTATTGTCAGCGGCGGAGCGAAACATCCAGCCAATGCCAAGTAAAAAAACGAAATAAACGAGTACTACAAGAATATCAATATCCATTTTGTTTCCTATTATATGAAGGAGATAACAATAATTTTGATGTAAAAATACTTTGATAGATGCGACATAAATAAATATACGGGAGGTTGGGAGCTTAGAGAAATAATGATATTGTATAACAATGATTCGAATTAATGATGGTAGGGGTTCGTAATGGAAATTAAAGTACTAAAAACGTTCATTACTGTTGCATCTTTAAAAAATTTTTCGGCTGCAGCAAAACAGCTTTATACCGTACAACCCAACATTAGTAGACAGATATCAGATTTAGAAAAAGAGCTTGGAGTAAAACTATTCATCCGTAATACACGAGAGGTTAGCCTCACTGAAGCAGGTAAGATACTGTTGCCTGAAGCGGTTGAGATATTGGCAAACAATACTCGCGTAAAAAACCTGATAAAACTAGCAAAGAATGGCCAGCAAACCCTTAACATAGGTTATCTTTCCTCTGCTTGTTTTACTTTTTTCCCCAAGCTCATTCGCCAGTTTTCAAAATGTCACCCCAAAATAAAAATAACCATTATTGAAATGACTTCAAAGGAACAATTAAGTGCATTATTAGAAAATAAAATTGATATCAGCTTTTCACGACCACAACCATTGTTAGAAAGCAAAAAATTTCACAGTTCAGAAATTTATACCGACACCTTAGTTGCAGCCATACCTGCTTGCCATCATTTTTCTAACAAAAAAAAACTTACTTTTAATGATCTTAGAAATGAAAAATTTATACTTTTTAAACCTGAAGAAGCGATGGAACTGCATCATCATATTGTATCTAATTGTGAAAAAAATGGCTTTTCCCCCAACATTACCTTTCATCATGGCAACATCCGTAGCTTAATGACAATAATCTCCGCAGGATTAGGCATTTCTATCGTCCCTAACTGTGTTCAAGGTATTGGTTTCAACGGTTGTAAATTCATTCCAATGGAAGAGCTTTCCCTCACTTTAAAACTCAACATTTATCACTGCAACACCACATGCCCTGAACATGTAACTGATTTTGTTGAATTTTGCAGATCTGAAAAATTTTTAATTAGCTCTAATTAAGAATTAAAAAAATTAAGAGGTTAGCTAATTTTAGACAGAAAGCTAAAGGTTTAACAACTTCTATAAATATTAATAAAGTTAAGCCAAAAATAATCTCAGCCTTTATATAAATCAAACTAAATATAGATTTATTTTCTATTGAAGTGGCTTTGTTTAGCCTTGATTTGCCGAAAGTATTGCACTACAGGGTTATTTTCTTCTTACTTAAATTCAAGAAAGATTTAGTCTCTGAGTTTATGGCTGAATAAAACACCTTAATTGGTAACGGCTATATATAATTTTCATAAAATAAAAATATAATATCTCGCATAAACACTTTACAAAACCACCAATATTAATGATAATAGTTATCATCGGTATTTTATGAGACTTTTATTTACATGAAAAGATGGCAACAATTAATGACCCAAGGTAATCAGCGCTATGCCGATAAAAAATGGCATGAAGCATTAAGCTATTATTATCAGGCAATTACTTCGTTAGAAAAGGTTGTTGCCATTGAATCATCTGAGACTCAACAAGCGCTACAAGCATGGATTTGTGGTTATCATAATGTAGCGACCACATATGAACAGCAAGGGTTAATTGAGCGTAGCCGTGATACTTTAGTGATTCCATTTCGTAGCATGTTAACGCTCTCTTATAACCCGCAAGCATCATCAGAAATGAAACTCATTGCCAATCAAGCATTAAAAATAACACTGCCACCTTTATTAGCGTTTGCCAACAAGCATCCCAACGAATTTCAATTTATTAACAATATTATCGAACAACTTAACGTTTACAACCGTAGTGGACACACACAACATTAACCAAAGGAATTACCATGTTTAACAAATTAAAAGAGAAATGTATGTTACTTGCAATCAGTGCAACACCATTAAGCGCTTTTGCACATACAGGGCATGATCATCAATCTAATTGGTCTTTTTTAATTCACCTTTTATGGCTAGCACCGCTGGTATTTGCCACTTATATCGCCATAAATGCATTCAAAAATAAAAAAAACACCAACAAATAAGTAATTATCTTCGAGGGAAACAAAAATGTTACATAACATAATGCAATATTTAGATAAAAAAAATGCTTTTACTGAGGTTTCTGCACACTGTGATATTCCTTGTAAAATCTATGATCCAAGCGCAGCACAAATTGCAGTGCTAACCATTATTCGTATGGTGGATTTACTTGAAGAAGCGCAAGCAAAAGATATCTCTGATGCAACTAACCGTGCTGAATTTCAGCGTTTAATTACACAAAAAGAAGAACATGGCATTAAAGTAAAACAAGAGATCACAACTATCTGGGGTGACTATATTAAAGCACCGCAATTAGAAGCATTTCCTGAATTACACGAACTAACACATTCAATCATGTTGCTAAGTTCAAAAGTAAAACAAACGATAAATAAAGAAGCAAGCTTATTGTTATTAGAAAAAGTGAACCGTTTTGCTGAGATTTTTTGGGCAACTAAAGGCGTAGCAACTTATACTGCAACGTGCCCTTACCCACCACAACAAAGCGTTATTTACCCCGATTTAAAAACCTCTTAATTCTTGTTAAGTATAAATAAAGTTGTCGGTGATAGTATGTCGCCGACCATTCCTGCCAACAGCTACCTCATTTTTCACCATCTGATCTATCGTCAATTTTTAAAGACAGGAACAATAATTAAAATGCAACACCCCATTTATGGGTTAATTGTTAAAAAAATCATCAGCATTGATCAGCAAGGTTTTTATTGGCTCGGGGGATTAAATAATCATAGTATTACGAGTCAGCAGATGGGTGCAATTGATTTACAGATGATCACTGGCATTGTTATTTATAA
>JBAHZV010000160.1:0-16863 GCA_037132845.1 Psychromonas sp. | reverse complement strand
GCTGCTAATACCACGCCTAAAAAGCGTTTTAATATTTCGTCGCCTGTCTTTCCGATGATTTTTTTGAGGCGTGTTGACATTATCATCAAGACAAAAGTTAACAATAAGGTACTCACAATAGCGGCAGCTACTGCGATGATGCCACTTGTTTCACTGCTTTGTGAAAAGAGCAATAATGAAAGTGTTAATGTACCCGGCCCAGCAAGCAGTGGCACCGACATTGGAAAGACTGAAATATCACGTTGCTCACCTTCATTACTGAAATTGATATCCGATGTAATCATCTGAAAAGCGGTATAAAAGAGCAATAAACCACCTGAAATTCGTAACGAATTAATATTTATGCTTAGATGTGAAAACAAGGCTTCGCCATAATTACCAAACAAGATAAGTGTTAAGCTACTAATAATAATGGCTTTACTCGCCATTACATAACGATATCTTTTATCACTATTGCTCACCAGAGAATTAAAAATAAGCGCCGCACCAATCGGGTCGATAATAACAAACAGTGCTGTTAATGCATGCAGGTAGATTGAAATGTCCACGCTTAATTTCCTTAATATTTAGGTGATAAATGCCTGTTAATACAGGTGAATAATTTATTTTTTGCAAATAAAATCAACATGCTTTACTCAGTTGTTAACGCGAGTAACAGGGCAAAGTATAATACGATTGCCTTTTGAGCGGATTAGTTCGACTTAATCTTTACGCGGTAGGATTCAGATAAAGACTTTAACCTTAAAATGGTGATGCCGACTAAAATTTTACAACGCTAAACGCCCATGGTTTGAGAAGCGTCGAATGCGTGACTCATCGAACAATCAGCGAGGCAAATATCTTTATTGTCTATCGACGAATGAGTGGCGCTAATTGTCTCTCAATATTGATTAAGCTTTGATTTTATCTTTGCTCGCGCAGATTACTCACTTTAATAAAGGTTGTAAATGGATTATCCTGTTTGAATCGTTAATAAAGTCTACAAACGCTTTTAATTCACGCTATGATTATGTTTTTAATGGAAAAAATTTAGGGGAATGATATGAGTAATGCGCTACTGATTAAATCGACAGAAAATCTAAAAAAAGCAGTTCCTCTCATGATGAAGTATAAAGTCCCTACAACGCCATTGAATTATGCTTTATGGTATACCTATGTCTCCGAGGAGTTACCATTACTAAATGAAAAGTTAGATCAATTAATGGTCGATAATCAGATTTGCCCTCCTGTTCAGGCAACCTCGTTATATCGTGAATTTATTGCTGATAAAACCGAGTCTGAGACTTGGGCACTCCGCAATGGTGTTGATAAAATGCTGTTGCAGTTAGATAAAACGCTAGAAGATACACATAAGGATACCAGTAACTTCCAAGAAAGTTGCGAAAAAACCTTCACTGAGATTAACAATGTGGAGAATGATGGTTTATCTGTTGAAGAGGTCATTGGGTTATTAAAAAAATTGCAGGGTGACTCAAAAAATATTCATCGCTCAACGTCTTTTTTTAGAAAAACCTTAGAAACCGCTAAAGGTGAGATTGCGTCACTTAAAGTACAGCTTGAAAAAAGTCAAAAACAAGCTTTATACGATTCATTAACGGGTTTATTGAATCGCCATGCTTTTGATACAGAACTCACTTCGTTTATTGATGCAAAACCACAGGGGTTATGTTTGATTTTAGCTGATATTGATCATTTTAAAAAATTCAATGATGAATGGGGGCATTTATTAGGGGATCAAGTTTTAAAAGCAGTCGCTCGAAAATTAAGAGAAAGTTTGCGAAATGGCGCAAGTGCTTATCGTTTTGGAGGAGAAGAGTTTGTTATTTTAATCCCCAAGAGTCAGTTACGTATTGCTCGTCATTTTGCTGAAAGCCTGCGTAAAGTGATTGAACGATTAACCTTAAAAGACAAACGTAGTGGACAAATAATCAACAATGTAACGCTTTCTTTTGGTGTGGTTGAATTTCAGTCTACAGAGTCATTAAGTAGTTTTATTGCCCGGGCTGATGAGTTTTTGTATGAAGCAAAACGTTTAGGTAGAAACCGTGTCTTACCTCTTTAAGCATGCAATCGTTGTCTATTTTCTGGAAACACTTGCCCATAGACGTTAAACTGAGTAATGAAAAACTGCCTCTGCTTTTTGTAATATTATTGAGAAAAGAGAAAAGAGAAAAGAGAAAAGAGAAAATATGAAACACATAAATATAGCCGGAAAAAAGTGTTCTCCCTCTAAGATTGTCTGTATTGGTCGTAACTATATTGAACATATCACAGAGCTTAATAATGAGATGCCAACTCAAATGGTTTTTTTTGTTAAACCTAACTCTGCTATTTCAGATGTTATTAAGAGTGGTGTTGGGGAGCCTATCCATTATGAAGCGGAGATTTCTTTTATCATTGAAGATAATAAGATAAGCGCGGTTGGTTTTGGATTGGATTTAACTAAACGTAATTTGCAAGGCGACTTAAAGCGTAAAGGCCTACCTTGGGAGCGCTCAAAATCTTTTGATAAATCAGCTGTGTTTAGCCATTTTCAACCCTTTTCAGGAAAAACTGAAGTATTATCGATGCAACTATTGATAAACAATACGCTTATTCAGCATGCGGATCATGCACTAATGATTAATAAACCCGTCAATATTATTGACGAAGTAGTAACGTTTATGAGTTTTGAAAATGGCGATGTTCTGATGACCGGTACGCCAAAAGGAGTGGGGGTAGTTCACCAAGGTGATCTGTTCACAGGGCGAATATTTCAAGGTGAGACACTGTTGATAGAAACGCATTGGACGGTTATATAATCGCCTCATTTGATGTCAATAAGCCAATATTGTTGCTTGTTCGCATCACTAAAGCCTCAGAATCGCTATTTTCACTGTTTTATTCCCTCCAAATCATAACAGTACTAGCCTTATTCCTCTTATTTACGTAAAATTGCGCCCTATTTTTTATTCAATAGAAAATGCATTAAATTTGTGATTTCATCTGTCTAGAAAAATAAACCGACTAATTGTCATGCAGAGGGTATCCTGCGCGGTTAACCGCTAATGACGAATAATTAGGTTTAGTCGTGATAGAAATTATTTATTTAATCCATTTGCTAACTTAATCGAGATAAAACGAATGCTGCACCTTGATGAAATCGTTGCTAATGCGCAACAACAGATAGAAAACGCCGTAGATGGTAACGAGTTGGAAGCGCTCCGTTTACATTACTTGGGAAAAAAAGGCTTAATGACAGAGCAGATGAAAGGCTTGGGGAAATTGCCTCCTGCTGAAAAACCTGCTGCGGGTCAAATGATCAATAAGGCCAAACAGGCCATTCAAGCTGTGTTAGTGGCACGTAAGCAATTTTTTGAAAGACAAGTATTAAACGCAAAATTAGCCGAAGAAACGATTGATGTTACTTTGCCTGGTCGTGGTGCACCACTGGGTAATATTCACCCTGTGACACGTACCACAGAGCGTATTGTGGAGTTCTTTAGTGAATTAGGTTTTGAAGTTAAAAATGGTCCAGAAATTGAAGACGGTTACCATAACTTTGATGCGTTAAATATTCCACCACATCATCCTGCACGTGCTGAACATGATACTTTCTATTTCAACCCAGATTTAGTGTTACGTACACAAACATCGGGTGTGCAGATTCGTACTATGGAAAATCAAAATCCTCCCGTGCGTATTATCTCGCCTGGGCGTGTTTACCGTAATGATTACGATCAGACACACACACCAATGTTCCACCAAGTTGAAGGTCTGATGATTGCTGAAAACGTCAGCTTTGCGCAACTTAAAGGTATCTTGAACGATTTCTTGCATAACTTTTTTGAAGAAGACTTAGAAATTCGTTTCCGTCCGTCTTATTTCCCGTTCACTGAGCCTTCTGCAGAGGTGGATGTGAAAGGTAAAAATGGTTGGTTAGAAGTGCTGGGTTGCGGCATGGTGCATCCTTCTGTCTTAACATCGATGGGTGTTGATCCAGAAAAATACTCAGGTTTCGCATTTGGTATGGGTATTGAGCGTTTAACAATGCTACGTTATGGCGTAAATGATTTACGTTCTTTCTTTGAAAACGATCTTCGTTTCCTCAAGCAATTCAAATAAGGGTTAAAATAATGAAATTCAGTGAAGCTTGGTTACGTGAGTGGGTTAACCCAAAAATTAGTTCAGAAGCATTGCAGCACCAAATTACGATGGCTGGTCTTGAAGTTGATGATGTTGAAGCGGTTGCCGGAGAATTTACAAAAGTATTAGTTGGCTCCGTTGTTGAATGTGGCCAGCATCCCGATGCAGATAAGCTACAAGTTACCAAAATCAATATTGGTGAAAATGAGCTTGTTGACATCGTTTGTGGTGCTAAAAACTGTCGTTTAGGACTTAAAGTTGCGGTTGCTGTTGTTGGCGCGGTATTACCGGGTGACTTTAAAATCAAAGAAGCAAAACTGCGTGGTCAGTCATCATTTGGCATGTTATGTAGTGAAGCAGAGTTAGGCATGGCAGACAGCGCAGAGGGCATTATGGAATTGCCAAGCGATGCGCCAATTGGTCAATGTGTTCGTGAATACTTACAACTTGATGATGTCACCATTGATGTTGATTTAACTGCAAACCGTGCAGATTGCCTCGGTATTGCAGGCCTTGCACGTGAAGTTGCGGTATTAAATTCTATGTCAGCAACACCGCCAACATGGGAAAATGTGACGGTGTCGATTGATGACCAAGTTGCCATCAACATACAAGCCACAGAAGCCTGTCCGCGTTACTTAGGGCGTGTGATTAAAAACATTAATCAAAACGTGAATACCCCTTTATGGATGGTTGAAAAACTACGTCGTTGTGGGGTGCGTAGTGTTGATGCGGTGGTTGACATTACTCAATATGTCTTGCTTGAGTTTGGTCATCCGATGCATGCTTTTGATCTCACCAAACTGGATGGTGGCATTGAAGTCCGTCTTGCTAAGCAAGATGAGAAGCTTACGTTGCTTGATGGTAAAGAAGTTAAATTAAATAGCGATACATTAGTGATTGCAGATCAATCTAAAGCACTGGCAATGGCGGGTATTTTTGGTGGTCAAGACTCTGCAGTGCACGCACAAACAACGGATATCTTCCTAGAAAGTGCATTTTTTGCACCCTTGGCAATTGCTGGTCGTGCACGTAGTTATGGTTTACATACCGATGCGTCTCACCGATACGAACGAGGTGTTGATCCGGTATTACAAGCGCAAGCAATGGAACGTGCAACACAGCTTCTTGTGGAAATTTGTGGTGGGCAAGTTGGTCCAGTCATACAAGCCGTCAGTGAAGAAAATTTACCTAAACAGGCAACAATCACACTAAGACGTCATAAATTAGATCGCTTAATCGGTCATGTCGTTGAAGATGCTCGGGTAACAGAAATTCTGACTCAATTAGGGTGTGTGGTAACTTTCAATGAAAATAGCTGGACGGTCGTTGCGCCCACTTATCGTTTTGATATGGAAATTGAAGAAGATTTAATCGAAGAAGTGGCACGTGTTTACGGTTACAACAATATTCCTAATATTGCCCCACAAGCCACCTTAAAAATGCCTGCACATAACGAAGCAACATTAACCTTGTCAAAAATTCGTAATGTATTGGTCAATCGTGAATTCAATGAAGCTATCACTTATAGTTTTGTTGATCCTGATAAGCAGTTAAAATTACACCCCGAAGCCGACGCATTAATTTTGCCAAATCCTATCTCTAAAGATATGTCCGCGATGCGTGTTAGTTTATGGACGGGTTTATTAGAGAGTGTCTCTAAAAATCAAAAACGTCAGCAAGCTCGTGTACGTTTATTTGAAACAGGTTTACGTTTCATTAAAGATGAAAAATCAGAAAACGGTATTAATCAGCAGGCAATGTTATCAGGGGTGATCGTTGGTAATGTTAATGAGCAACACTGGGATATTGCCTCACGTAATGTTGATTTCTTTGATCTTAAAGCTGACTTAGAAGCGTTATTAGACCTTTGTGTTGACGGTAGTAGCTTTGAATTTAGAGCTGAAACGCACAGTGCACTGCATCCCGGGCAATCTGCGGGTATTTACCGTGATGGTCAAAACATCGGTTATATCGGTGCATTACACCCAAATCATGCTAAACCCTTTGCAATTAAAGGTAGCGCGATTATTTTTGAAGTGCAGTTAAATGCCATCAGTATACGTAAATTACCGCAAGCGGGTGATATTTCTAAGTTCCCTGCAAACCACCGTGATCTCGCTTTTGTGGTCGATAAAGATACCGAAGCGGATAAGGTATTAAAATTTATAGAAAAAATTGGCGGAACTCAATTAATTGGCTTAAACTTATTTGACGTATATGAAGGGCAGGGCGTAATTGAAGGAAATAAGAGCTTAGCAATAGGTTTAATATTACAAGATACGACTCGCACTTTAGAGGAGCAGGAAATTGCAGATAGTATCAATGCTATTGTGGTAGCAGTTTCTAAAGAATTTAATGCATCTTTGAGAGAATAATTTATGGCACTAACAAAAGCAGAAATAGCAACACATTTATCATTAACAGTAGGCCTGAGCAAGCGTGACTCAAAAGAGTTTGTAGAGTCATTTTTTGAAGAGATTAAAGCAACCCTTGCACAAGGTGATCCTGTTAAAATTTCTGGATTTGGTGGTTTTGAACTCAAGGATAAGTGTGAACGTCCTGGTCGTAATCCTAAAACAGGGGAAGATATACCCATTGTAGCCAGACGTGTAGTAACCTTTAGAGCGGGGCAAAAGCTAAAAGAATTGGTTGAAGATAATTTACCCGATACACCTAAAACAGCCTAACGCTCCATAAAATTTTATAAAAAAGTCGCATTGTGGCTTTTTTTTTGTCTTTTATTTATGAGCGCTACCGCAACTTTGTTTTTATAATTACCTACAATTAGTATTGGTATATATCCTAAGGAAAATATCTTGCTATTAAATAAATATAAGAAAATTGTTGTACTAACGGGTGCGGGTATTTCAGCTGAATCAGGGATCGCTACGTTTAGAGATAAAAATGGTTTATGGGAAAAATATAAGCTTGAAGATGTGGCGACATTAGATGGTTATAAAAAAGACCCTGCGTTAGTGCTGAATTTTTATAATCAGCGTCGCCAGGATTTTTGTACCGATAAGATACAGCCCAATGCCGCCCATTACGCACTGGCTGAACTTGAAAAAAAATTTACGGGTGATTTTTTATTAGTCACTCAAAATATCGATAATTTACATGAGCAAGCAGGATCTAAAAAAGTAATCCATATGCATGGTGAATTATTAAAAGCACGTTGCCCGCAAACGAATCAAATAGTCAATTGGATGGAGGATATGAGTGCTCATGATCTTTGCCATTGTTGTCAGTACCCTGAAAACTTACGCCCACATATTGTGTGGTTTGGTGAAATGCCACTGGGCTTAGACATCATTTATCATCATCTTTCTCAAGCGGATCTTTTCATTTCAATTGGTACCTCGGGGACTGTTTATCCGGCCGCTGGTTTTGTTGAAGAAGCAAAAAGTGTGGGGGCTTACTCGATTGAAATAAACCTTGATGGCAGTGAGATACATAGCCATTTTGACAAAGTGTTGCAGGGTAAGGCGACTCAAATAGTACCAAGCTTGGTAGAAAATTTGTTGATAGCTAAACCACTCGCATAAAAACTATAATTCGTTACAATGAGGCTCTATCAAAATATTCATTATTAGGATCCTGAGCTTGTTATGAACAAAACACATTATGTATTAGGTGGTAATTTAAAAAAATCGTTAACGGAAGGCGCTTCCCTCGATTTAAAACAAATTTTTAAAGATGCATTTGTTATCACTCGTAAACACTATTTACCTTTAATTATTGCTTGTTTGGTGACCGTTGCAATTGTTGCTACTTTTTACACCCTGAGCTTGAATAGCTTAAGCGAATTGAGTGAGAGTAATCAATTATTGATTAACTTCATCTTTAGCTCTGTGGTGATCGCGCCTTTGGTGACTGGTTTACAAATGATGGGCATTAATCATGCCATTGGTCTTAAAAGCCGTTCAGCGGACCTTTTTAGCTTCTTTAATTTAATCTTACAACTTGCACTTGCAAGCATGATGATTAATATTGTTGTTTATATTCTTAGTGTTGCTTTCAGTGAAGTGTTAGGTGATATCGGCGCAAAACTGTCAATTATTGTGATGCTTTACCTTAATATGACCTTCTGTATGGTTTATCCTTTAATTGCTGAAAAAAAATTCTCTGCTGCACTGGCGATTCGTTTATCTTTTAAATTGATTAATAAAAATTTACTGCAATTTACCTTTCTCTTTATTTTATTGTTTGTACTGGCAATCATTGCTCTTTTACCTTCTGGTTTAGGCATGTTTCTGTTCATCCCTTTCTATTTTAATATAATGGGCATTGTCTATCGTCAAATGTGTGGCGTGGGCATTGTGGCAACGAATTTAGATGATGATAATGATTCTCCGGGTAATGGACCCTTAAACAATGATGCTCAGGAAAATACTGAGTCTAAAAATAGCTCTGAATTTGAGGCATAACATGCGTTTTACTTTTTTATTATTGTCTTTATTAATAAGCCAAAATACCTTTGCTTCTACACTGAAATTAGATTATTCGCTATTTTTTGGGTACATGAAAACCATGTACAAGCTGGACTACCCCGATGTGACCACCGCCTTTTACTTAGTTGATCCAACGACGGGTAATAACTGTACCATTGAGAGCGCGGAAATCGTTGTTGATAATGTAAGAGAGAAAATAGATTTCCAAGCACAAGGGCGACTATTGCCTTTTTACTCTAATGATCACCGTAAAGATGGCGCAACACTTCAAGTAAAAACAAGCACGGTGCAGTCCTGTGCTTTACAAGTGACTATTATGGTAAAAGAATCCCATTTAACATCGTTGAACGTTGAAAAATTAACCACCATCAGTGCACAACTTGAAGGTTTGTTGCGTAAAAATGCAGGTATGATAGGCAAATATTTTTTACCGACTTTTCAAGGCTTACGTTTTAAATTAGCCTCCCCTATGGCGCCCACGGAGCAACTGGATCCGAACTATCAACTGGCAAATAATGGTGATTTATTAATAACCAATGAAGTATTACAAGGCACTAAACCGAGTACATTATTACCTTATAAAGTATTACGCATTACACCTTGGATAGTGAAGTAGTTTAACAATTCGATGGTTTCTCATTCCGTCCTCAGGATGGGGGATAACGATATAAAGGTAATTGCAGTGCTTACTGACAAAGATTTAACCTGGCTCACCCTGCAAAATATAGGTGAGATCAGCCATGTTAGGCAATTTGAAAATGCACTGACTAATGATGTTTTCTTAATTACTCTCCATCAAAATAGACGTTATATCTTTAAGCGTTTAAATCGCCAAGCCCGCTCTGATGAAGATCGACAATCTGAATTTTTAGTACAACAGTTAGCGTACCAGCACGGCTTAACCTCAGTGGTTTTAGCACACAGTAACGATTATAAACTGCAACAATATATTGAAGGTGAGTTGCTCACCACAAAAACGCACAATCTCAGTCAGCTATTGGCAATACAATTGCACCGCATCCATCAGTTGCCTGCTCTTCATGCTCCCAAACAACGTTTATTTTTCGAGTTACAAAGGCTTAAAAGTCAGTTGCCAGTCGCTATCGATGAATCACGTTTCAAACAATTCAGTCAACTTGCTAAGGCCTTAGACAGTCGTAATTGTGCTGATATCTTATGCCATGGTGATTTGTCATTAAATAATGTATTGCAGGGTCATAATGAGCAGTTATATATTATTGATTGGGAGTATGCGGTGATCGCTTGCAGTGCTTATGATTTAGCATTTTGTAACTGTATTAATAATTTTACTGATGCTGAGAGTAAAACACTGATCAACAATTATTATCAACAATCATCTTTTAAAAAAGACAAGACACTTGAATCATTACAAAAAGACTGTGTTTCATACTCTAAAATATTTAATTATATCAATGAATTGTGGAGTATTTGTTTTGTGGGTAAGGATTGATTATTATAGCTGAAGTTCTAGGCTCATTTACTTAGAAAAGGTTTGAAATTTGAAATTTAACGATAAGCAGGTCATCTTATTTGATCTTGATGGTACATTAATCGATAGCGCACCTGATTTAGCATTAGCGATAAACCATATGTTAACCACCTTAGGCAGGCAGACCTTTAATGATGATCTAATCCGCTCATGGGTAGGTAATGGCGCTCAGGTTCTTGTTAAACGTGGTCTGTCGGGTAAAGCAAACTTTGATACTGATATTGACGCTGTATTATTTGAAAAATCACTGGATATTTTCCTTACTTTTTATGCACTGAATCTCTGTGTGGATACGGTGACTTATGCCAATGTCCGCTCAACCTTAAAAATATTAAAAGCACAAGGTTATCGTTTGGTGATTGTCACCAATAAACCCTTTGATTTTATCAATCCTATTCTAGAAGGATTAGCATTAACTGGTTTGTTTGAATTATGTCTTGGAGGCGAGAGCTTAGCGGAACGTAAACCTTCTCCATTACCATTATTACATGTGTGTAAAACATTGTCCGTCACGCCCGCACAATGTGTGATGGTTGGTGATTCTAAAAATGATATTTTAGCGGCCAATGCCGCTAACATGCAAAGCATTGGTTTAACCTATGGTTACAATTACGGGGAGGATATTGCAGAACATCATCCCGATTTTGTTTGCAGTGATTTTTCCGATATTATTGCGACTTTTGCTGTGCATAACCACTATGACTTAGTGCGTTAATCAACTTTTATCGTTATTCAATCAAGGTGAACTCAAATGCGTATTGGCATCATTGGCGGCGGTATTGCTGGCACAACGGTCGCACTCTGTTTAGGTAAATTAGGGTTAGATATTACCTTATTTGAAAAAAGTCCAACATTAGTAAATGGTCCCCCCATTTGTCATTTGCATGCCGGTGGTAACTTATATCGAGAAATCCCCGATGCACAATGTTTAACACTGTTAAGGGAATCGATAGATCTGTTGCGCTTATACCCTCAAGCCGTCGATTATCGACCAACAATGATTGCCGTACCGACAGGTGATAAGGGTGAACCCTGCGATTTATTAGCGCGTTTAGCTAAATTGAAGATTGAATATCAACGCTTAATTAATTTGGACAGTGACAATCAAGTTTTAGGCCCACCTGAACAGTATTTTCAAGTATTTGATCGTGCTCAAGTAGAAGCTCTTAAAAATCTAGAGGCGGTTGATAAACCCACGACGCTCAAAGAATGGATGATTCCAGTTGCCCATTATGTGGATTTAACACAATTAAAATTCCCGATTATTATGGTCCAAGAGTACGGTGTAAACCTCTTTTGTTTAGCCGCGAGCGCAATGCTTTCATTAAAAAAAATAAGCAACTGCTCGGTACTGTTAAAGGCGGAAGTCATTAATATCGAAACACAGAATACATCTTGGAAGGTTGATTATCAGCATAATGAGCAACAGCATAGCGCACAATTTGATTATTTAATTAATGCTGCAGGTTTTAGAAGTGGTTTAGTGGATGATATGTTGAAACTTGAGCGCCAACGTTTTGTCGAATTTAAAGCCGCCTATGTGACAAAGTGGCAAGGTTGCACCACTCTTTGGCCAGAGCTTATCTTTTTTGGTGATCGTGGCACGCCAAATGGTATGGCACAATTTACCCCTTACCCCGATGGCTACTTTCAGCTACATGGCATGACAGAAAATATTACTTTATTTGAAAATGGATTAGTTGAGAGTTCAAAAAAAAGTGCACAACCTATATTACCGCCTCACTTTATTGATAAAATAGATAAAGGTTGGCTTGCCGATGAAGTGACAAAACGTAGCCAAAGCGCAATTGATCATATTCGTCGTTTTATTCCCGAGTTTGCTAATAACGCCATTGTGAGTGCCAAACCACTCTTTGGTGCGCAACAAATTCCTGGTGATAATGCTGATTTACGTGCGGCTGGTGTCTCATTTGTTGGCAATAATTATGCCCGTTGTGAAATCGTTAAAGCATCCTCATCATTAAGTGTTGCCGATGAAATTATTAATAAATTAATGCAATTAGGGTATATAAGTACGGATAAAATGGAGATGCGTAAGACCCGCATTAGATGCACACTCGATGATGCAGAGGTTCATCATTATGCAAAAATAATTAGTGAAAGTCGTGATTATCCCAGTGCGTTAGCCAAGTGTAATGTCAGCCGAAATATTTAAACAAATGTGACGCTAGAGCATTTGTTAAAATGAATGTTGTCCTATCATCGGTGTGGTTGGACTGCTGCTAAAGAGGCTAGCGTGCAGACGTAACGCATGATTGTCAGTTAGGCTGGAGATATAATCAGCAATAACGCGTTTTTGATGTGAATTATCTTTCTGTTGATTGTACAATTGCTTCACTTGCTCGGGTAAAAATCGTAAGGGGCCGGCATTAAATGTTTCAAATAATTCCATGACAATTTGTTGCCCTCGATATTCTAGTATTTGTAGGTCTGGAATTTTAATCACATAGTTTAAAACAAAACCTTTTAATATTTCCAGTACAGTAAACATGGCCGGCTCTAAGAAAGCGTTATATGCCAGCAGTGGATCAATAAAATTATTATCAACAATTTCAATTTTTATTGATGTGATCAACGCATTAACTAACGCTCCAATCGCATCTTTACGCCTAAAATGTTGTGGCGAAAAAAGATTATTGGTCAGTTCGGTTAACTGATCCACAAGACAGAAACCGGGTATTTCAGCCAGCTGTGTCGCTACTTTTTCTTGCCATAAGGGTTTATTAACAATGCCCATTGCAATGGCATCTTCTAAATCATGAATGCCATAAGCAATATCATCTGCAATCTCCATGATGGAGCAATCAAAGGATTTGTAGCGTGATTTTCGATGTCCTGAGTCACCGGCATTTTGTGGGCGAAGTGTTTGGAATTGTGCTTTATCGGATTCACAAAGTGACCCTAAAACTGCATCTAAATAGGGTTTATCCTGATCATAGATGCCTTTTCCAGGCATCCAGTCTTCGGTTTTTAATTCTCTAAAATTACGGCTTGCATCGACGGGATTAGGGGCACTTAATTCACTTAAACACACTGGGTATTTTAATAACCCTAATAAACTGCGCCGTGTCAGGTTCATGCCATTAAACTCTGTATAGGGCTCAAGCTGAGTCAAAATACGAAATGTCTGAGCATTACCTTCAAACCCCCCATCGTTTGCCATCATGTAGTTAAGCGCTGTTTCACCACCATGACCAAAAGGGGGGTGTCCAATATCATGACTTAAACAGATGGCTTCAATAAGGTTCTTACTGGGTAATAACGTGCTTAATTTGGGTTGCATGGCAGTCAGATGGGAAACAATACCTGCGCCTATTTGTGCAACTTCAAGAGAATGTGTTAAACGTGTTCGGTAGAAATCACTTAAGCCATTATTATGAATTTGTGTTTTAGACTGTAAACGACGAAAAGCGGCTGAATGTAATACACGCGCTTTATCACGTTGGAATGGAGAGCGTTTATCTAAACGACGCTTTTTACCTGATTCTTCACTGAGACGTTGTAACCACTGTGTATTGATCTGTAATGTTCTATTTTTCATAAGTCGCCATTTTTTATTGATCAAAGAAGTAAAAGTGTAACGTGAATTTTTTCAAATAGATAAATTTATATCGATTCTTTTAAGAATGACATCTGTTTTGGTTCCGCTTTGTGCTAATACGCGAGTTCGTGTCGTTAACCGTTCTAAAGATTACCATATTGCGCTTTGTTCTGGTGGCAAACTGTTGATCGATTAATTGCTACCGAGTGAAGTCGCTTTGTGTGAAGTAGTAAATATATGAACGCGTTAATATAAACGTAGCGGTGCTACTTGTGTGTATTATGAATAAGAAGTATTTGCTTTCTGATAAGTTAAAATAAGTTAAAATAAGTTAAAATAAGTGAAATAATATACAGATAAGTTAATCAATATTTTAACGAGCAGGAATGCTCTGGTCGTTATGTAAATTGCTATACAAGGCGCTAATAACAAAAAACCACATAATTGCTTATGTGGTTTTTTTAGGCTTAAAGCTAATTAATTTGCTTTAGCAGCAACAGGTACTAAATACCTAAAGCTTGACCACCACCGATTTGAATCGTTTCAGCAGTGATGAATGCAGCATCTTTACTTACTAAGAAAGAAACAACACCAGCAACATCTTCAGGTTGACCTAAACGACCAAGCATAATGCTGTCTTTCCAAGAAGCAAATACTTCAGGCTTGCTTTCTTTGATTTGTGCGTGGAATGGTGTATCGATAGTACCAGGAGATACCGCATTAACACGGATTCCAGCAGGTGCTAGTTCTTTAGCAAGTGCACGAGTTAACGTGTGAACGGCTGCTTTTGAAGTACCGTAGATACCAGCGCCAGGGCCACCAGCATTCCAAGCTGCATTTGAAGTGTAGTTAATGATTGAACCACCTTCAGTTTTTTTCAAGAATGGGATTGCAGCACGAGAAACAAAGAATGCGCTATCAAGGTTAAGAGCCATTACGAAACGGAAGAATTCAGTTGTCATTTCTTCGATTGGGCTACGACCACCAAGACCACCAGCGTTATTGATTACAACGTCGATTTGACCGTATTTTTCGCCAATTGCAGTTACGTTTTTAGTTACCGCAACATCATCAGTTACGTCAAAACCGTAGTATTCAGCTTCGATACCAGCTTCTTTAAGCTCAGCAACACGAGTTGCTCCTGCTTCATCTTCAATACCGTTAAGAACTACAATGTAACCATCTTGACCAAGACGCTTCGCTACTTGAAAACCAATACCACCAGTAGCACCAGTGATTAACGCAATTTTTTTAGACATATTTATATTCTCATTAACTAGTTAATTAAATAGGTATGCCAAAGGAATTAATGAAAGTTCAACGATTGAGCTGTAAAATGAGCACTAAAAATTGCGAGTGACTGGAGCGCGTTATTCTCACTTCAATACTCACAATGCAGTTAGTGTTGATTTAAACAAGCTAAACAACTCACCTTTATTAGTTCGTTTGGTGTTAAAGATCAATTTGCTAGATAAAATAGCAAACATTGAAATCTACAGTCTTATTGTATTACAAAAAGATAATTTGTAAAATGTTTTTAGTGATCTGCTCTAAAGCAAACAAAACAGGGGCATTTTATTTTTAGTACCGTGCCACGTTAAACCGATGCCCATTACCCTTCAAAGTACAGATGCTCCTTATTTTAATGTGCAGAAATAATTTGATTGAAGCCGAGAGAAGGTGAATCTTGTTAATTTTTCAAAAAGCGACAGGGCAAGTTAATCAATATTGAACTTGTTTGCCGAGTGTTGCTTTGAAGTCTTGATAACCAAATTCATTTAATAGTTCTATGTGACCATTGATTCTTTTAAAATAGATACTCGGCATTTTCAGCCCATTAAACCAATTTAGTTTGACCATGGTATAACCTGCACTGTCCATAAGGTGTAGTTTTTGGCCTATTTCTAGTGGGCTGTCAAACTGTGTCTCACAGAACTGATCCCCTGCTAAACATGAGCAAGAGCCAATCACGTAGGGAAACTTACCATCGGCAGATGCTTCTCTTACACTTGCTGGCTCATTATAAATAAGTGTATCTAAACGATGTGCTTCGGTGGCACTATCAACAATGGCCGTTTTTTTATCATTGTCAACAATATCAATAATGCTCACCACCAAGTCTGTGGTACGGGTGATAATTGCTTCACCGGGTTCTAAATAGAGTTGCAGTGCATGCTTTTTACTGAATGCTTTAAGCGCCAAGGCTAATTTTTCAATTGGGTAATCGGGGTAGGTAAAAAAGATCCCTCCTCCTAAACTTAACCATTTCAGTTTTTCAAGGTAGTCTGCAAAAGTGCTTGAAATATGATCTAAAATTGCGATAAATGCATCCACATTTTTATTTTCACAATTCATATGAAACATAAACCCTTCTACTTTATCAACAACATCCATGCTCAGTAATGTTTGCTTTACTCCTAAGCGTGAATAAGGACGTGTTGGGTTTGCCAAATCTTGTCCAGCCATACTACGCTCGGGATTGATGCGTAGGCCAAGTGATGCATTATCTTTGCAGTTGTCATAATGGGCATTAAGTTGTGATAGTGAGTTAAAAATAATCTTATCTGACATCTCTTTAACGGCGTCGATATCCGCTATTGAATAACCAACACTATAAGCATGTGTTTCGCCTCCAAATTCTTCATACCCTAATTTTACTTCATAGGGACCTGAACTTGTGGTGCCATCCAAGTAAGGTTTAATGGTTTCAAAGGTGCCAAATGTAGAAAAACATTTTAGGGCTAATACTAATTTTGCACCGGAAAGCTGTTTGAGTTTTTTGGCTTTTTCTAAATTATTGATGAGTTTTTTTTCATCAATCATAAAGTAGGGCGTTTGAAGATTATTTTTGTTCATATTTTTACACTTTAAATATAAAAAAAGGGCAAAAATGCCCCAGAATCAGCTATCAGCTATCAGCTTCTAGCTCTAGTACTTGCCAGCTTAAACCAATACGTGGCATTAACTCGAGGAAGTGATCGGGGTTTAACTGTTCAACATTATAAAGCCCTTTCGCACTCCATTTACCTTGAAAGTACAAAAGAGCCGCAGTAATGGCGGGTACGCCCGTTGTGTATGAAATAGCTTGGTGCTCAACTTCAATATAGGATTCTTTATGATCACAAATATTGTAGATGAATACACTTTTCTGTTTACCCTCTTTTTTACCACGTACCCAAGTGCCAATACAGGTTTTGCCCGTGTAACCAGAG
>JBAHZV010000027.1:0-10801 GCA_037132845.1 Psychromonas sp. | reverse complement strand
TTTAAATGAATGCAAATGCATCCCCATAGATATGTTGTACAGAGGCATTTTGTTTTATAAAATCCTCACGCGCGACTTTAGACATTTCAAAACGCCCAACCACATAGATATCAAAACAATTAAGATCGGCAAAGTCTTTTAATACCGCATGGTGAACATAGCCTTGATGTCCTTGCCACCCTGAAGATGGAAATTCAACAACAGGATGAAAATGAATGTTTTTATGTGTCTCAGCCCAACGTAAAGCCTCTTCTTCAAAATAGAAATGAGCAGGTTCTTTTACCCCCCAATAAAGGTGCACAGGGTTGGTTAATTTTAATTCAACAATTTGTTCTAAAATAGATTTTACGTAAGCAAAGCCAGTGCCTCCTGCGACTAATATAATAGGACGAGTTGATTGCTCGCGTAAATAGGCATCACCATTCGCAATTTCAACTTCAATTTGTCCTTCACTCTGCATTTTTTCAATCACTTGCATTGCATAATCATTTTCAGATGTCGCGCCAATATGCAACTCGATCAACTCAGCACCCGGTGCATTTGCGATTGAAAAATGACGTTTATCTTTCTCTCCCATCACCACAGAAACATACTGCCCTGCTTTATAAGATGTGGCTTGCTGAGGTTTTAAAAAAATACGATATAAAAAATCATTTAGTTTTTCGATTGAATTTACTTTGCATGTAACAATAGCCATTTATTTCTCTTTAAAGAAGTGTAACAAATCAACAATTTTTATTATGACAAAATATTTAACTCTTGCCACAGTGAATCTATTTTATTTTTTACTTTTTCATCCATCATAATAGGTATTCCCCATTCCCTGTCCGTTTCGCCCGCCCATTTGTTGGTTGCATCTAAACCCATTTTTGAACCTAACCCTGAAACTGGAGAGGCAAAATCTAAATAATCGATAGGAGTATGCTCAACCATCGTGGTATCACGCGCGGGATCCATACGTGTAGTAATCGCCCACATTACATCATTCCAATCTCGAACATTAATATCATCATCGCAGACAATAATAAATTTAGTGTACATAAACTGACGTAAAAAAGACCAAATCCCTAACATAACTCGCTTAGCATGGCCCGGATAGCGTTTTTTAATAGAAACAACCGCCATACGGTAAGAGCAACCTTCAGGAGGAAGATAAAAATCAATTATTTCAGGAAACTGTTTTTGTAAAATAGGCACAAATACTTCATTAAGTGCCACGCCTAATATAGCGGGCTCATCAGGTGGGCGTCCTGTATAAGTACTGTGATAAATAGGTTTTTTACGCGTCGTAACATGGGTAACGGTCATTACTTGGAAATCATCGACCTCATTATAATAACCAGTATGATCACCATAAGGTCCTTCAGGCGCCACTTCACCGGGTTGCAGATAACCTTCTAATATCATCTCAGCAGAAGCCGGTACATCTAAATCATTGCTGATACTTTTTGCCACTTTAGTACGAGAACCGCGTAATAAACCAGCAAAAGCATATTCTGACAAGCTATCAGGAATAGGTGTAACAGCACCTAAAATCGTCGCGGGATCAGCACCCAATGCGACAGAAACAGGAAAAGGCTTATCAGGGTTTGCTTCTTGCCACTGTTGAAAATCAATCGCGCCACCTCGGTGAGACAACCAGCGCATGATAATTTTATTTTTGCCAATTAATTGCTGGCGATAAATCCCTAAATTTTGGCGTTTTTTATAGGGGCCTCGAGTAATAGTGAGCCCCCAAGTTATTAACGGTGCGACATCACCCGGCCAGCAAGTCATAATAGGTAATTTAGTCAGATCAACCTCATCGCCTTGCATGACGATTTGCTGGCAAGATGGCTTAGAAACCGTTTTTGTTGGCATATTTAACACTTGCTTAAATATAGGTAATTTATCCCATAGCGCTTTAATGCCTTTCGGTGGCTCTGGTTCTTTCAAATAAGCGAGCCACTCCCCGACTTCACGTAACTGTGAGATATTTTCCTTACCCATGGCCATTGCCACGCGCTCAGTGGTACCAAATAAATTCGTTAAAACGGGTGTATCGTAGCCTTTGGGATTTTCAAATAATAACGCCGGTCCGCCGGCACGCAAGGTACGATCCGATATTTCAGTCATTTCTAACTTAGGATCTATTTCTTGTGTAATACGTTTTAATAATCCTTTCTCTTCAAGTTGCCCGAGAAAGTCACGTAGATCGTCAAATTTCATGTATATCTCCTCAAAAAACGAGAAAAAAAAACGCTACATAAGAGTAGCGTTATTAAACGAAGAAATGCCTAAAACTATTTCGCTTTTTGATTCTTCATTGCACTAAAGAAATCTTCATTGCTTTTGCTTAAACCTAGTTTATTAATCATGAATTCAGTTGCACCAACTTCGCCCATTGGATGCAATATTTTACGCAGGATCCACATACGTTGCAACTCATCAGCTTTCGTTAATAGTTCTTCACGACGTGTACCAGAGCGCGTGATATCAATCGCTGGATAAGTACGTTTCTCTGCTAGTTTGCGATTTAAATGAATCTCTGAGTTACCAGTACCTTTAAACTCTTCGTAGATAACTTCATCCATTTTTGAACCTGTATCTATCAACGCCGTTGCTAAAATGGTTAAACTACCACCTTCTTCAACATTACGAGCAGCACCAAAGAAACGTTTTGGACGATGCAGTGCATTAGCATCAATACCACCGGTTAATACTTTACCAGAGCTGGGTACAACGGTGTTGTATGCACGTGCCAAACGGGTAATCGAATCAAGCAAGATGATCACATCTTTTTTATGCTCAACTAAACGTTTTGCTTTTTCGATTACCATTTCAGCAACTTGTACATGACGACTGGCAGGCTCATCAAAAGTAGAAGCAACCACTTCGCCACGTACTAAACGGCTCATTTCTGTCACTTCTTCTGGACGTTCGTCGATTAACAAAACAATCAAAACCGCTTCTGGGTAATTTTGGGTAATGCTTTGTGCAATATTTTGCAACAACATTGTTTTACCCGCTTTTGGCGGTGCAACAATCAATCCACGCTGCCCTTTACCAATAGGAGAAACAAGATCAAGAATACGTGCGGTGATATCCTCAGTACTACCATTACCACTTTCTAAACGGAAACGTTCATCAGGATGGATAGGAGTTAAGTTTTCAAACAATATTTTATTACGAGAATTTTCAGGCTTATCAAAATTAACTTGGTTAATTTTTAATAAGGCGAAGTAGCGCTCACTATCTTTAGGGGGACGGATTTTACCCTCAACACTGTCACCAGTACGCAGATTAAAACGCCGGATCTGGCTAGGCGAGATATAAATATCATCAGGTCCAGCAAGGTATGAACAGTCAGAGCTTCGCAAGAAACCAAAGCCGTCTTGGAGTATTTCTAAGACCCCTGCACCAAAGATGTCTTCACCACCTTTTGCATGTGCTTTTAAAATGGCAAAGATAATATCTTGCTTTCTTAGGCGTGCTAAATTTTCTAGCCCTTTTGATTCACCAAGTTTTACAAGACTGTGCACAGGAGTATTTTTTAATTCAGTTAAATTCATAAGTTATATAGATAATCAGATTTGCTGTGAGTGGATTGATGAGGAATCAGAATTGATTTGCTCATACTTTCAGCATAAAGGTAGCATTAAAAATTGTAATAGTCCAGATTGGATAAGTTGTAGATCACAACTTATCCAATCTGCATGGTCATTTTAGATATTTGCATCCAAAAATTCAACAAGTTGTGTTTTTGATAGCGCACCAACTTTAGTCGCAGCAACTTTACCATCCTTAAATAAGAGTAACGTTGGGATACCACGGATACCAAATTTAGGAGGTGTTGCACTGTTTTCATCAATATTTAATTTACCGATGGTAACTTTACCTGCATATTCCGTTGCAATTTCAGTAAGAATAGGCGCAATCATTTTACAGGGTCCACACCACTCTGCCCAGAAATCAACTAAAACAGGACCAGATGCATTGACTACATCGTCATCAAAGCTTGCATCATTTAAAGTTACGATTTTATCGCTCATTGTACTCTCCAAAAGGAATTCACTAATTAGTTGTTTACTATATCATGCTCTATCACTGATAGAGTAAAATTAATTTTCGTTATTTAAATCAATCTCAATACTTATTTCCAACATAAACTGTTATGCTTCTGAAATGAATAAAACACATCTAACACAAACAAAATTTGCAGACCTTCCTCTAGAGAAGAGTTTAATTTCAGGCTTAACCGAACAAGGTTTTGAATTCTGTACACCGATTCAAGCAATGTCACTGCCTATCACTCTATTAGGGAAAGATATTGCAGGTCAAGCACAAACAGGGACAGGTAAAACATTAGCTTTTTTGCCTGCAGTCTTTCATCATTTATTAGTGAATGATGCGCCTGAAAATCGCCGCAAGAATCAACCTCGTGCTATTATTTTAGCGCCAACTCGTGAACTTGCGATTCAAATTCATAAAGACGCGGTTACCCTCTCTAAAACAACCAACATACGTTTAGGGTTAGCATATGGCGGTGAAAGAGTTGAGATTCAACTTAATAAACTTGAGAAAGGCGTCGACATTTTAATTGGTACAACGGGCCGTATTATCGACTTTGTTAAACAGGGTGCAATTAACCTTGAATCCATTCAAAGTGTGGTACTTGATGAAGCAGATCGCATGTTTGATCTTGGTTTCATTAAAGATATCCGTTATCTATTTCGTCGCATGCCAGCGGCAGACCAACGTTTAAATATGTTATTTTCAGCAACCTTATCTCATAAAGTACAAGAACTTGCTTTTGAACATATGAATGATCCTGAGCATATTCAGATTGAACCTGAAAAAATGACCTCAGACAATATTACTGAAGAGTTATTTTATCCTTCTAATGAAGATAAAATGCTTTTATTACTCACACTGATGGAAGATGAGTGGCCAGAAAAAGCAATCGTTTTTGCAAATACTAAACATGTTTGTGAAAAAGTCTGGGGTTACTTAGCGGGTGATGGTTTACGTGTTGGTTTATTAACTGGTGATGTGCCACAGAAAAAACGTGAAAAAGTGTTACAACAATTTACCGATGGTGAAATAGATGTACTTGTTGCAACCGATGTTGCTGCACGTGGTTTACATATTCCAAAAGTATCGCACATATTTAACTTTGATTTACCTGATGATTGTGAGGACTATGTTCACCGTATAGGCCGAACTGGTCGTGCAGGACAAAAAGGTCTTGCTATTACACTCGCTTGTGAAAAATATGTATTTAATCTTCCAGATATTGAAGAATATATTAAGCATACTATTCCTGTTAGTGAGTACGATAAAGATGCCTTACTTGACTCATTACCGGTGATGAAAGTAACTAAATACAAAGCGCATAATAATAATCGTAAAGATAATTATCACCGTGGTCATAAGCGCTAAAAAAATATGACATCAGCACGCTATACCATTATCGATCTTGGTTCGAATAGTTTTCATATGTTAACTGTCACCAAAATTGAAGATGGTTTTAGCGTCTTTTCTAAAAAAAAGCAAAAAGTTAGGCTAGCATCTGGTCTAGATGAGCATAACAATTTAAGCCAATCAACCATTGACAGTGGCTTGCAGTGTCTACAATCATTTAGAGCTGAATTAGATAACCTGCAACCTCTAAAAATAATGATTACCGCAACAGCCGCACTCCGACTTGCTAATAACAAACAACTCTTTATCTCTCAAGCAGAAAAAATATTACAGCACCCTATTCACCTTATCTCTGGTATTGAAGAAGCGAAGACCATATACCGTGGTGTTGCTTTTACAGAGCAACTACAAAAACAAGTATTAGTGATCGATATAGGTGGTGCAAGCACTGAACTTGTCATTGGTCAAGGTCATGACGTTTTAAAGGCCCAGAGTCTGCATATGGGTTGCGTAACCTGGTTAAATAATTACTTCGCGGACAAAAAACTGAATGAAAAAAACTTTTCCAACGCCATCAATCAGGCTAAGAAAATAATGACACCTCACATTGCAAACTATCAAGCATTAGGTTGGTCTCTTTGCATGGGGGCCTCTGGTACCATTCAAGCGATTAATGAAATAAACACTCAACAACAGTTAGATAATGAGTTAACACTTTTATTATTGAATAAAATAAAAATGCAATGTATCGCATCAAAAAAAATTGAGAGCTTAATCATTGATGGCTTGAAAGACTCAAGAAAACCAGTCTTTGCAAGTGGTTTAGCCATTCTCATCGCAGTGTTTGAGTGTTTACAAGTAACAGCAATTCAACCCGCTAAAGGTGCACTACGAGAAGGCCTTATTAGCATTTTATTTAATGATTAATCACCACTACCTAAAGCTAATAACGTCGCATTCCCTCCCACTGCAGTAACATTAATAGTACGAGTACGTTCGCTAATAAAACGTAAAATATAATCTGGTGCAGTAATTGTTGAAAAGTTAACAAGATCCGCTTCAAAGATAAGTTGTGCTAATAACCCTTCTTTATATGCTAATAAAGAATCGAGAGTGTTAATCATTTTTTGTTCACCAATATATGCGACACCCGCAATCTCTTGTGTCTTTATAAACAACTCAAGCTCAGAATAGGGAGTGATCGCAACCACATTTTCGGGGATACCTGCAGCCAACAGTGAACTTTTTATATCCATCATTAACGATGGTTGCATTGTTGATAAAACAAGGCTGTTTCCAGCCAGCAAAACACTGCAGATTTGACCAATCAGCCCCTCAATAGGCGCACCTTCATGCGCACTGACCAAAAACATGCCACGCCCAGCGCTATACAGCTCATTACTTTCGCCCGTTGGACCAGGCATGAGTTGTCTGTCATTAATTAAAGGAAAACCTTGCTGTACTTGATAATCAACCATCTGCGCACTGAGCGAACCAAATTCAGCTTGAGATGCCAATAAATTTGCCCACTTTAATAGGTATTCACTGCGTTGCTCAAGCAAAGTATCGTTCCATAATTTTTGTGCTTGCTTCATTATATCTTTCACCATGTGATTCCTCAGATAACTTACTGTGTATAAAAATAAAATTCTAAATCAAAAAAATCTATAACCATTGTGCTTGTTTCCTTACCGTTTTCACGATCCATTAGGCAAGCTGTAGCGTACAGAAACGCAATAAATAATTTGGTCCACCGGCTTTCGGCCCCGTACCGGATAAACCCTGTCCACCAAAGGGTTGTACACCAACAACAGCCCCCACTTGATCGCGATTAATATAACAATTCCCCACTTGGACTGATTTTTCGATAAAACGATAGGTTGTTTCATTGCGACTATGAATCCCCATTGTTAAACCAAAGCCACTTTCATTGATCTGGTTTATCACCTTATCTAATTGCTTAGCAGGGTAACGAATAATATGTAAAATTGGACCAAAGTGCTCGCTTTCAAGTTGTGACATGTGTTTAATCTCAACCGCTGTAGGGGCAACAAAATAGCCATTTTCACAGTGACTGGGCAGAGCAACCTGTTCCAATAATTTGTTCTCTTTCGATATGTTTTTTATATGGGCTAATAATCTACTTTTGGCAACTTGATCGATAACCGGGCCTATATCAGTTTGATATAAGTAAGGGAGACCAATAGATAATTCAGACATCGCCCCTTTAATAAGTTCAATGATACGATCTGCAACATCATCTTGAATAAATAACACTCTTAACGCAGAGCATCGCTGCCCCGCACCAGAAAATGCTGAGCGCAATACATCACGTACAACTTGTTCGGGTAAAGCCGTGCTATCAACAATCATTGCATTCTGCCCACCCGTCTCAGCAATTAATGTCGCTGGTTTAATTTTTCTGTTTACCAAAATTCGATTAATCGATTGCGCACTGACTGTTGAGCCGGTAAAAACAACGCCACTAACACGATGATCGGCAACTAAAGCGGCACCAACGTCTTTACCGGTACCCGGTAACAAATGAATAGATTGTGCAGGAATACCCGTTTCTAAAAGTAGCTGTATCGCTTTCATTGCAATGAGCGATGTTTGCTCTGCAGGTTTAGCAATGACAGTATTACCAGAGAGCAAAGCGGCTGAGATTTGCCCAACAAAAATAGCAAGAGGGAAGTTCCAAGGACTAATACAAACAAAAACACCTCTACCTTGATAAGCAAGCTGCCTTGATATTTGATCATAACCAATAACCGTTTTATGACCAGTAAACTGTTGCTCGGCTTGAAGTGCATAATAACGACAGAAATCAATTGCCTCTCTTACCTCATCAATACTGTCTTGAATCGTTTTACCCGCTTCTTGATGACACAAAGCAACCAGTTCAGGCATATTTTTTTCAAGTAATAACGCCCATTGATAAAAATATTGCGCACGTGATTTAATCGTGGTTTTAGACCATTGTGGATAAAAATTACTCGCATGACTTAATGCGCTCTCCAACTGTTGCTCATTTGCAAAGATATTTTCTCCGATACAAATACGTTTATCGTAAGGTGAAAAAACAGATGCAGTTTGCTTTTTATCTAACGTGAGGCCATTAATAATTGGAGTAGCCAGCCATTGCTGGTCCATTTTTTCATGTACTGCTTGTAAAAAGGGTTGAGCTTCACTCTCAATATTAAGATTAACACTTGATGAATTATTACGATCCGTAAAAATCTCAGAGGGTAAAGGGATCAGCCCATTAAATAGTGTTGGTTTTCCGATTAGCGCATCAATAGGATGCTGTATTAAGGATTCAATGGAGCACTTTGCATCCACTAAACGATGCACAAAAGAACTATTAGCGCCATTTTCCAATAATCTGCGCACTAAATACGGCAATAAATCTTGATGGCTACCAACGGGAGCGTAGATGCGAACATGGATAGAAAACATATCAACAGCGTGCTGGTACAAAGCACCGCCCATTCCATGTAAGCATTGAAATTCAAAACTTTTGTGGGTTGCAATGGCAACGACAGAAGCAACCGTGTGGGCGTTATGAGTCGCAAATTGAGGATAAATTAACCCTTTAATATAAGGTTGTAATAAAAATCTAGCACATGCTAAATAAGCAACATCCGTCGCTTCTTTACGTGTGAATACAGGGTAACTGTCATGACCATGCTCCTGCGATAATTTAAGTTCGCTATCCCAATAGGCTCCTTTTACTAAACGCACAGGAATGCAATCACCCTGAGTTTTAGCCAATTTAGCTAGCCATGCTAAAACGGGCAGAGCACGCTTTCCATAGGCTTGTACAACTAACCCAAAATTTCCCCATCCACGTGTTTCTTCACTTAGGTATAATTTTTCAAACAACATTAATGAAAGCTCGAGACGATCAGCTTCTTCAGCATCAATAGTCAAACCAACATCTAAACTACGGGCTCGTTTTATTAAACGAAGAACACTTTGGTATAACTCCGTTAATACTCGCTCTTTATTAGCAACCTCGTAGCGCGGGTGTAATGCAGATAATTTAATAGAAACAGTGGCACTGTTTTTATTACAATTATGTTTAATAGACTCAATTGCGTTCATATAAGCTTGAAAATATTTTTCAGAGTCTTGCAGTGTTAAAGCAGTTTCCCCCAACATATCATATGAATATGAGAAGCCCTTAGCGATATAAGTACGTCCATTTTTTTGTGCTTCATTTATATTTTGTCCTAATACAAATTGATACGCCATTATCTTCATTGCTTTATTCATTGCTTGGCGAATAATAGGCTCAGACATTTTTTGAACAAAAGAATTAATTACATTGGATGAATTACTCTCTTTTTTATTATCTAAATTAACCACTTTTCCCGTGAGCAATAATCCCCATGTAGACGCATTGACAAAAATCGAATCAGAATTTTTAAGGTGTGATTTCCAATCAGCAACACTTAATTTATCTTTAATCAAAGCATCAGCGGTATCAGCATCAGGTATGCGCATTAGTGCTTCTGCTAAGCACATCAACAGCACCCCCTCTTTACTATCTAAGCTATATTCTAAAAGTAAGGCATCAATCATATGGATCGCTTTTTTATCCGCCCTAACACGTTTAATTAACTGATAAGCAGTATCAGTTATCGTTGTTTTTTCTTGCTCTGATGGACATGCAATCGGCAATAACTGCTGTAGAAGGGCAGACTCGGACAGGCCACTACAAGGGGAAATGTCGACCCAAAGATCACTTGAGGATCTGTTCAAAAATGCACTGTCCATTAACTTTTCTGCTGTAAATAAAATTTTTGTTGATGTGCCCATTAAATGTTCCTCATTGTCTAAATGAAATCATCCTTAATTAAAGGGGATAAAATCTAGTTCGCAAGTTAGAATACAAAATAAAAGCAGATTATTTTAACAAATAAGAAGGCGATCAACTATTAAATGGCTTTGATTGCCAACCGAATAATATAGATAATTAATTCACTAAAAAGATATTATGAAAGGATTTATTTTAGCCATTAAATTGGTCTTTTTATCAACTAAAATACTATAATTATGATACTCAATACCTGTGTATACATACTGGTGACTGTAATGGAGAACATTGCTCATAAACCATCGCTTCGCGATATTCTCCCTACTATCCCATGAAAGGGAATGCCTACGCCATGCTCTTTTATAACCCATGTTCGAGTAGTCATCACCAAAGCGCTTTAACGAAAAAATCCCTGCTGACGTTAGTCAACAGGGATTTATCGGTAATTAGGCGCTTGGCGATGACCTACTCTCACATGGGGAGACCCCACACTACCATCGGCGCAACTGCGTTTCACTTCTGAGTTCGGAATGGAATCAGGTGGTACCACAGCGCTATGTTCGCCAAGCATAAAAA
>JBAHZV010000029.1:0-5549 GCA_037132845.1 Psychromonas sp. | reverse complement strand
ATCACCCTCGCTCGTTTAAATCAACCCTAACTGCGTTGTGAGTTTTGAAGTGAGGATAACTATCTCCTGCAACTCACGCCTTGTTACCGTTAATTTATCCTTCGCAATCATTGATCACTTAATTAATTCCTTTGGTATTACAAGGGGGAATCCACATAAGTTGGATGTTGTCGTACCTCACACATTTTAGCCAACTGCAATTTGCAGCTTAAAACGGCGCTATAAGCCAAGTTGAGCCCTATGATTGCAAGAATATTAAAATCAGTTCGGAATATCATGATTGGCTTGGTAGTGATTCCTGTTTTAGCTTATTTAGTGCTTTATATATTTGCGCTATTTAATAGCGACGAAATGGATATCAACAATGATGGCTTCATTACTCCAACTGAAGCTGGATACTTTGATGATTCAGGTAAGAGAGAAATTGAAATAAATGGCAAAAAGTGTATTGATTATTTTGCCTATAAAGATGGACTTTCATTAAAAGTAACCTGCGAAGAGTAGGCTTATAACAAGCTCTTTAAAACGGAACAAAAATAGTTAGCTACGTTTCGCTTTGCTTCACATTATAGCCAGTTGTTTTAGTCCGCTTAGCGTTAGGTGCAAGGGAGTGTTATGCGAAACATAGCAGAAAATATTTGGATATTTGATGGTAAAGCTGTTCAATTTCTTACTTTACCGTTCACGACCCGAATGACGGTTATACGCTTATCGACAGGCGAACTTTGGGTTCATAGTCCGATAAAGCTCAATGAAATTATTCAAACTCAAATAGAGCAGTTAGGGACAGTAAAATACTTAATAGCCCCTAATCACTTGCACCATTTATTCTTGGCTGATTGGAAGTTAATTTACCCTGATGCAATCTGCTATGGAACTGATGAGGTGATTAAGAAGCGGTTAGACATAAGGTTTGAGCATTCACTTAATCAGGGTATAGACTGGCCTTGGTCAAAAGACCTTGAACAGGTGCTATTTACGGGCTCACCTTTAATGGAGGAATGTGTTTTCTTCCACAAAAGATCTACAACCCTAATTGTAACTGATTTAGTTGAAAACTTTACAGGCGATGATTTTAGTTGTTGCCAACGTTTTATCGCTAAAGGCGTTGGTATATTAGCCCCAAATGGGAAAATGCCATTGGATTGGCGTTTAAGTTTTATGTTTAGTAAGCCGCAAGCACGTACTCATTTATCTGTGATTTATGATTGGCAACCCAAGGTGGTTATTATGTCTCATGGGGTGATAGTTGAACAAGATGCAGAAGCTTTTCTAAAACGTTCTTTCAGTTGGCTGATATAATTCATTTACTAGTGAGTTTGCAGCTAACACGCGCCCTGATGTGAATCGCAGTAAAAATTAGCTATTTATTACCAATTTTAATAGCGGTAAACCTCTCCGTTTCAATGCTTCTAAATATTTTGACTCATCATACGGTGTGTGGCTTTCCTTTACTTTTTTGTTGCTCGTAATAAGCTTTGCCCAAAATGAATAACCGATCCAAAGCGACATGCCCAGGGTCTTAAGGATCGTTTTTAATTGGATTTTTTTAAAATCTTCCTGCGCTTCAATTGATTGCTTAGGGTGCTTTGAGCAGCCCGTTATCCAGCTTAAATTAAATGCGTATAATAAATTGTAGATGTTACCTGAGGATACGATTTACCTTCCTGTAGGGGGGGGAGAAGCGACCGTTGAAAGCCTGAAACCACTCCTAGAGATTGGAGCGAAAGGCTTTGGTTTAGGTGCCTCATTGTATCTTCCGACCATGTCAGATGAAAATGTTCGAGTCAATGCAAAAGCGTTTGTCACTGCATTATCTGAAGCTATTATTTAGGCTACTCTTGTGATTGAAATGGGTAAATTGTTCTTTTGTCTGTGCCTATGTCAGGGTCTGGTTTCAGCGACGTTAATTATTTTTCAATAATACACTATAGTTAATGTCGCTATGATACGCAGTTAATACTTGAATTCCAGTGTTTTAAATAGCCTTCATAGCAAAGGTTTGTGTCTGCTGATATCAATAACTATTTGCATCGAGAATGAAATTAATAGGCAATAAAAAATATTAACAGTTAAAATTTAATTTTAGATCAGTTATTCTGCGTACATATCAATAAAATATAATTACTCCGTTCTTTTAATCGTTGAGTTGCCTTAGAAAAATTAAGAGTAAATGCTCAAAGCTAAGCGTTTAATGGCTAATTTGAGGCGATAAATACAGTTTAATGCTTTAAATGCGCCTTTTTCAGCGATACAATTGTCTAAAATGGCGACGACGGGAGTAGTTGCTAAAAAACTAACCAAAGTAGGAACAATAGATGCTAGTACTTGGACACCAAAACCCTGATTGCGATAGCTTATGTAGTGCTATCGGCCTTGCCGGTCTTTTTAATAAAATCGGTCGCTCTGCAACACCTATTTTACAAGGCAAGCCAAACCCTGAAGCGTTATTTTTATTAGAGCAGTCTGGTTTGCCACAGCCAGAAATTCGTACTGAAGTTGCGGGTGAAGAGATCTTTATTGTTGACTATTCTGACTGGGGGCAAGGCACCGCAGACATGAAGAAAGCAACTATTTTGGGCATTGTGGATCATCATAAATTAGGTGATATTACAACTTCTATGCCTTTAGAATGTTGGATTTGGCCTGTCGGCTGTAGTGCTACAATTGTTTATAATATGTATAAGTTTCATGGGCAAGTACCCGATGCACCGGTGGCGAAAATAATGATGGGGGCAATCATTTCTGATACGGTTAACTTCCAAGGACCAACAACAACAGATATTGATAAAGTTGCCGCCAAAGAGTTAGCTGAAATTGCTGGCGTGACTGACTTAAAGGCATTTGCTCATGCGCAATTTGAAGCCAAATCTGATATTGCAGCTGCATCAGCAGCAGAACTTATCTTACGTGATCAAAAAGTATTTGAGATGGCGGGTGAAAAACTGGCAATTGGTCAATTAGAACTGACTTCATTAGAAACTGCATTTAGCAAAAAAGATGAAATGTTAGTTGAGATGGGACAGCTACAAGCAGATAAAGGTTACCATTCAACAATTGTATTATTAACAGATATTAATAAGTTAGACACAACAGCATTAATCATCTCTAAAGATGCAGATAAAGTTGCCAAGGCATTAGGCAGTATTGTTATTGATCATGCATTTGAATTACCGGGTGTTGTTAGCCGTAAGAAACAGATTATTCCATTCTTACAATCCGCCTTTGAAGCTTAATCCTTTTAAAAAGTAAAAACTAGCAGGGCGAATATCAACGGGTATTCGCCCTTTTTTTCAGTTACTCTCAATAGTACAATTCTTTTTGAGGTTTATATGCATATTCATATTCTTGGTATCTGTGGCACCTTTATGGGTGGTGTTGCTATTCTCGCAAAATCACTCGGTTATAAAGTGACAGGATCGGATAAAAATGTTTATCCGCCGATGAGCACACAACTTGAAGAACAAGGTATCGAGTTGATTCAAGGTTTTGATCCAAAGCAACTTGATAGTGATCCTGATTTAGTGGTCATCGGTAATGCTATGAGTCGGGGAAATCCCTGCGTTGAAGCAGTGCTGGATAAACAGATCCCTTATATCTCTGGTCCGCAATGGTTATTAGAGCATGTATTAAAAGATAAATGGGTCCTCGCCGTTGCTGGCACCCATGGAAAAACCTCTACATCCAGTATGCTTGCTTGGATTCTAGAGTATGCTCATCTGGCGCCGGGATTTTTAATCGGTGGTGTGCCTGAAAATTTTGGTCTTTCGGCAAGGTTAGGTGAAACACCGTTTTTTGTTATTGAGGCTGACGAGTATGATAGCGCCTTTTTTGATAAACGCTCAAAATTTGTACATTACCATCCGCGTACTTTAGTGCTAAATAATCTAGAATTTGATCATGCTGATATTTTTGAAGATCTAAATGCCATTAAAAAGCAGTTCCATCACCTAGTACGTACTGTTCCAAGTAGTGGGCGTATTATTCTGCCCAATCATGATCAAGCGTTAATGGCTGTCAAACATATGGGGTGTTGGAGTGAAGTTGAGTATTTAGATGCCAACCTAAATGGAAATTGGTCAACGGAAAAAGTGAAAGCCGATGGCACATGCTTTGACGTGTTTTTGAATAAAACAAATCAAGGGCAGGTGAATTGGCCGTTAATGGGTGATCATAATGTCGCCAATGCACTGGGGGCAATTGCGGCCGCGCGTCATGTTGGTGTCACGCCAGAGATAGCGATCGAAGCCTTGGCTGAATTTAAAAGCATTAAACGGCGCATGGAAGTGAAAGGCATTGTAAACAATATTACTGTTTATGATGATTTTGCACACCATCCCACTGCGATTAAAACCACGCTTGTAGGGTTGCGGGCTAAGGTCGGTAATGCCCGTATTATTGCTGTATTAGAGCCTCGTTCAAATACCATGAAGTTAGGCATTCATAAAGAGGCGATTGTGGCGGCATTAAATGAAGCCGATCATGTTTATTGTTTTGAAAGTGCAGATATTAGCTGGTCGATGCAAGAGATGTTTTCAGAGCAAGGTAAAGCAGTGGATATCTCTGATGATATCGAGGATTTATGTGACAAGTTAGTCAAGCAAGCCAAAGAGCATGATCACATACTGATAATGAGTAATGGTGGCTTTGCGGGTATTCATCAAAAGCTACTTGATAAATTATAGGAAAAGTATGTTTAGTGAAAAAGTAACACTCGCGGTAACAGGCGCATCGGGTAGTGGTTATTTCTTACAGTTATTGCAAGCATTAGTGGATAACAACTGTCAGGTTTACCTATTGTTGTCGGATGCGGCTAAACTCGTCTTAAAGACAGAAGTGAATGAAGACTGGCCTGAAAACCTTGAAACATTAAATGTATTTTTACTGCAACGCTTTAAAGCAAAAGAGCAACAGATCATTGCTTTGGGTAAGAAAGATTGGTTTTCACCGGTTGCATCAGGATCCTCGGCACCTAAAAAAATGGTTATTTGTCCATGCAGTTGTGGCACATTTGCTTCAATTGCACAGGGCTTATCCAGTAATCTGATTGAGCGTGCTGCTGACGTTATCTTAAAAGAGCGTGGTTTATTAATTATTACACCAAGAGAAACGCCTTTTTCTACATTACACCTGCGTAATATGCTTACCCTTTCAGAATTAGGCGTTACCATTATGCCATTAGCACCAGGCTTCTATTATCAACCACAATCAATAAATGAGTTACAACAGTTTATGGTGGCTCGTTTATTAGATCATCTTAAGATAGAGCACAATATCGGTAAAAGATGGTGTGAATAAGGTAATAAAGTCATTAAACTGCATTTATTGTTCGTTAAGTGAGCATAAACATCAACATTTTAATAAACTACAATTTAATCGTAAATAAACACTTGCCAATGTGAACTCAATCCCTATAATGCGACCCCACAGACACGGTGACTAGCGCAAGTTACTGACCGAGTTTAGAACCAATAAGCTCATTGAGTTTAAGTTGAAAATAAGTTTAAAACTTATCGTTGACAAGGTTCACAGGTAGCGTATTATACGCA
>JBAHZV010000165.1:0-5508 GCA_037132845.1 Psychromonas sp. | reverse complement strand
TTGTGCAGAAATTGGTGCGTTTAGCAAAGGAAAGGACGCATCAGCCTGTATTGGATTAACTCCGATACAACACTCTTCAGGCGGTGTAATAAAGCTTGGCTCTATTGGTAAGTTTAGCCGAAATAGTGCGCTCAGAAGTCAGTTAGTTTGTGGGGCAATGGCCGCGATAATACAGATAGTTAAACGAGAGGCGAAAACCCAAAAAGAAGTTTGGCTCAAGGCGCTCGTTGAACGTAGAGGTAAGAAGTGTGCTGCAGTCGCATTAGCAAACAAAACAGTGAGAACAGCGTATGCTCTTCTTACGCAAGGTACAGAATATAAAGCGGAGTTACTTACTGCTTAAAAGCGTTCCAACAACAAAAATGCAAATACAAAGGTAAAAAACCAACTGGTTTAGTCAGTAACCCACTTAGAGCGTTATAGCTCGCTAAACAGATTTGACAATCAGTTCGCGTAAATATCAAAGAGCCAGAGATAGCTTCTCATTGAGAGCTCGTACATAAGTTCGCATTTATTTCTTTGTATTGAACATTGTTGTTGACAAGAGGGAGTCCACATAAGTGGTTTAGGCAAAGCCATTCGCTATTTTATCAAACACTATGTTAGTTTGAGTTATTTTTGCACCCTGGAGGGCGTGAAAATCGACAATAACCGCATTGAAGCCATGCTCAAAATTATTGTCAGAGATAGAAAAAACGCAATGTTCCACAAAACCTTATTGGGTGCGACGATTGGTGATGTCATTACCTCAGTCATCGCGAAGTGAAGTGAGGCAGGTATCAATGTCTTTGATTACTTCACCACCTTGCAACGAGAAAAAGAGCAGGTAAAAGCACACCCTGAAAATTATTTACCGTGAAATTACCTCACTAACGGCTCAAAAACCTAGATATAACCACCGAAACATACTGGCTTAGGCTTATCCGTCTAGGTCAAGCTGTTCATGAAATGTACGATGTCACGTTATGCTACCGTAAGCTCACCATTAGCGGTCGGCTGGAATGAATTGTTATGTGTTTTTATTCTTGTTAATTGCAATAACTTGTAATTTGTCTCTATAAACAGCTATAGAGTGATCTGCTGGTATTTTACTTCCTGCTATATTGTTCTTGAAAAATGCTCTTGCCCTGAATATGAAACTCACTCCATACAATAATTGCACATTGTCGTAATCACCTGCTTTACAGATACTTAAGTACTTCATGTCTCCACAATGGTAATAACCACCAAGTTTTGAAAGTAAGATTGTTTTTATCGCTTTCCCAACATAAGGAATAAAGCCAAGCACCCAAGCACCAATCTCAATAGTGACGCCGCTAGGTGGCATCATCGTTACTGGGTCTACAGCATTAACCACTCTATAAATTGGAACTTTAATGCCTCTCGCCCAGTCAACATTCCCTACTCTAGGTGAACCGAATGTATAGCAAGCAGCAATACCTCCTTCATGAGTAAGTTTTTTGGCCGCGACTGTTGCTAATGCACCACCTAGGCTATGCCCTGTTATAAAAAGATGCTTGTCTTTAAACTTCTCTTGATCTAAGAATTGTTGAATGTCCACCGCTACTTGGCTAAAGGCTTCATCAAATCCTGAATGTATTTTTCCACCAGATTTACAAGCTTTAGTAGTCGCCTTAACATCAGACTTGATGTCCTTAATGCTTGTGGCCTCGGTGCCTCTAAAGCCTAGAAAGATATAGGTGTCGTTTTCAAGCAATATGGCTTGTGTGCCATTATTGTCGAATGTTTTTATGAGTTTAAGTTTTAAAAATTCTACATTTTCTTCTAGCTTTATCTTTTCTGCATCAGCATCATAACCAACTATATCAATGAGAGCATTTAATGCTTTTATATCTATATCTCCTGCTAGTTTTGAGACTTGTTTTATGAAACGCTCTTTTGATGTATTTTTGAATATTTGATTAAATCTTATATAAGCCAATTCAGAGATGAAAGCCATAAGCCAAGAAGTTCTATCACTATAGGCTTTTCTATAACTAGGCAATTCTTTTGCTAGTAAGTTTTTAACTTCTTTTATTTCTTCTGTTGATTTTATTAAAATATTTGACATTTTATTTCTTCCCTAGTTTAAAAAGTGCTGGACACCCAAAAACTTTAACGCCTCTATGAGAATAATACAACATTATAAATTAAGACTAATTTATAATGTAAATACGAGCATTCTTAACCAGAAAACGTTAAATTAAATTAATTAGTGAGAAATAAACAATTTCAAGGCAAGTTAATATTCAGCAGGCACTCATAGGTTGGACATTAATAGATAATTTGATTTAGGCCACATTGTAACCGTCCTTTTTCCTTATCTCTTATCGGGTTTGCTCTTTGAGCGTATTTTGATAAAAATGCGACTGTTTTCTTCCATATTTTATTCTGTACAGAGCCTGCTCTTTGAGTTATCGACTCCATTAATTGATAGATCCAGCCTTGTGTATTTTTGGCAACCATAAATGTTGATAGCGCGATACCTGATAGCCGTTGAACACTACTACCAATTTTTCTTTTTACTAATAATGTTAACAAACTAGCCCACACCAATCCTTCCATCATTGTTGCCTTTCTTGTGTTGAACTTTTTAAGGTTACAATACGATTTCCACTCTTTAAAAAGTAATTCTATTCGCCAACGTAAGCGATATAGTTTAATCACTTTTTCTGCACTAAACTCTTCTCTATCCAAATTAGTAGCCCAATAAGTCGGTTCACTTTTGCCTTTCGGCCTGCTCGAAATTAATCGGCAATTTGTTTTTCCTTCGACATCCATATCAACAATCACACTACGGCGGATATGTTTTTTAACAGTTTTTTTAGCACGAACGACATAATGATACCAAAGGAATTAATTAAGTGATCAATGATTGCGAAGGATAAATTAACTGTAACAAGACGTGAGTTGCAGGAGATAGTTATCCTCACTTCAAAACTCACAACGCAGTTAAGGTTGATTTAAACGAGCGAGGGTGATCACCTTTTTAGCTCCTTTGGTATAAAGATCACCCTTACCCTATGCATTGTATATTAGCCTAAAAAAGGATTCGTTACTTTTTCATGACCAATGGTGGTAGTAGGACCATGACCGGGATAAACAACGGTAGCAGGGTCGAGTGTTAACAATTTTGTTTTAATACCACTGACGAGTTGCGCTTGATTACCACGTGGGAAGTCAGAGCGTCCAATGCCTCCACTAAAAAGAATATCTCCGACAATTATTTGTTTACTTTTTTCATCAAGCAGTGCCACATGACCCGGCGTATGACCCGGTATATGTAATACTTTTAATTTGATATTCCCCACTTTAACAATCTGTCCCTCGACCAACCATGCTGTTGGTGTGAAGCTAGTGTGTAACGGAAAACCAAAGCGTTGACTTTGTTTTTCAAGTTGTTCAAGCCAGAACAAGTCTTCTTTTTCAGGACCAATAATAGGTACATTAAGTTGCTTCGCGATGGCCTCTGTTCCACCAACATGATCAAGGTGGCCATGAGTCAATAATATCTGCTCTACTATGACGCCCTGTTTTTCAACGATTGTGAGAATATGCGCGACATCACCGCCCGGATCAACAATAGCGGCCTTTTGTGTTTCTTCACAAATAATTAAACTGCAATTTTGTTCATAGGGGGTGACTGGGATAACAATGATTTTCATTATTTTTCTCTTTTTTTAAAATAATATTTTTAGTTTTGCGATTAAACCTGCAAGCGTTGTTTTTTTTGTATTTCGACTTCTTTTGCAAGGTTAATGTGATTCATCACATGTACTAACGCCAGTGCAGAAGACTCAATAATATCGGTGGAGAGGCCAATGCCATGAAACTTCTGACCGTTATGAGAAGCAACAATATCCACTTGGCCGAGGGCATTATTACCTTCCCCTTTACCACTGATATTGTACGACTCCACGGTAATATCAAGACCAGACATACGCATCAAACATTGATAAGCGGCATCAATAGGGCCATTACCAGTAGATGCTTCAACCACTGACTCTTGCTCACCAATTTTCATTGTAACGGTTGCTGTTGCGACTAATCCCGAGCCTGACAAGACACTGATATTTTCTAATTTATAGAATTCAGGCTGTTGGTGAATTTGATTAAAGAACAATAATGCTTCTAAATCGTAATCAAATACTTGCCCTTTTTTATCGGCAAGCTCCAGAAAACTTGCATAGAGTTCTTCCATATCATAATCCTCATCGCGGTAACCTAATGCTTGCATGCGATGTTGAATAACATGGCGACCTGAGCGTGAGGTCAAGTTCAGTTTATTGGTTAACAGGCCAACACTTTCAGGAGTCATTATTTCATAGGTATTTTGTGATTTTAAAACACCATCTTGATGAATGCCTGATGAATGAGAAAATGCATTTGCACCAACAATCGCTTTGTTTGACTGAATAGGCATATTGCAAAGTTGGCTAACTAATTGGCTCGTACGTGAAATTTCAACAGGTTTTATATTGGTTGTAAAACCTAACTTTTCTTGGCGAGTCGTTAAAATCATTGCCACTTCTTCTAGTGAACAGTTACCCGCGCGCTCACCAATACCGTTTATCGTACACTCTATTTGACGTGCGCCATTTTCAAGTGCGGTGATTGAGTTTGCAACCGACATGCCCAAGTCATCATGACAATGCACAGAGATAATCGCTTGGTCGATGTTAGGGACTCGCTCAAAGAGCATGTTAATAATAGTGCCAAATTCACTTGGGATTGTATAACCTACGGTATCGGGTATGTTAATGGTGCGTGCGCCAGCTTTTATTGCCTCTTCTACCATGCGACATAAATTATCAATCGGTGTACGACCCGCATCTTCACAGGAAAATTCTACATCATCGGTTAAGTTCCGTGCGTATTTAACGGCGCTCACCGCCATCTCTAATACATCATCAAAACTGCGTTTGAGTTTATTTTCAACATGGATGGTAGAGGTTGATATAAAGGTGTGAATACGGAATGCTTGCGCAACTTGTAATGCTTGTGCAGCCACATCAATGTCCTTTGCTAGGGCACGCGAAAGTGCACAAACACGACTGTTTTTCACCTCTTTCGCGATACGCTGCACGGACTCAAAATCGCCTGGTGATGAGATAGGGAAACCAACCTCCATGACATCGACCCCTAATCGCTCTAGGGCAAATGCGATTTGTAGTTTTTCTTTTACAGTAAGGCTTGCGCTAAGTGCTTGCTCACCGTCGCGTAATGTAGTGTCGAAAATAATCACTTGCTCTGACATCAGAAATCCCTCTTTATTGAGACACAGATATAAAAAAACCCGCAGTATGTGCGGGCTTGTCGAGTTTAATTGATGTTATTCAGACGCTCGCCACCCACATGCAATTTGCATTAGCAGGAGATTTGGCAAAGGCTTGAAAAATAATGTCATCAATTAATCTCATAGATAGTTGCTAGGTTAATGCTGTTAATAATTACGCTTTTTAACAAATGCGTCAAGCGCTTATTAATAATAAGCAGATAAACAACGCA
>JBAHZV010000044.1:0-12333 GCA_037132845.1 Psychromonas sp. | reverse complement strand
GTGATCAATGATTGCGAAGGATAAATTAACGGTAACAAGGCGTGAGTTGCAGGAGATAGTTATTCTCACTTCAAAACTCACAACGCAGTTAAGGTTGATTTAAACGAGCGAGGGTGATCACCTTTTTAGTTCCTTTGGTATCAGTCTCTATGGGGAACAAAGTTACTTAGAAAAGAGGGTTACTGTGAAGGTAATATATTTGTGATGCATTACAAGTAAAACAAAACAGTTAGTTATAATTTATTTTATCTAATAGATAACAATCATAAAGCCTTTATTTACAGAGTAGAGTGTGCATAAAAATCATAGCTAATTGGTTTAATGGGCATTTACAGGTATCAACACCAACGTTAATATTTTGATTTGTTTCTATATTCATAATAAGCTAACTGTTACTTGCAAAATGCGGGTTCGAGACTCTGTAGACTATTTGAGTGTGGTGTTTGGAGTCCTTTGTCGCGTTCTTTCTTGTTATCGGTCTCTCAACTGAGGGGCATTCAATCAATCGAACTACGACAAGGAAAGCTTAAGCCTGAGTCTCACATTATCCAAACCTGATTTAAATATTAATTTATGGCTTTATTATCCATGCAAGCACATTAAATCGGAACAAAATAAGCGAGCTATATTTTGTTTTTCAATAAATTTTAACCAACTAAATTTAGCCTGTTAACAGGCGTTATGCATCTTGCGTAGAGACGAGGATCTTCATGTTTGAATTAAAAACCATCGCACTTTTTATGATTACCGCGCTCGCTGAAATTGTTGGTTGTTATTTACCATATCTTTGGCTTAAACAAGATAAAAGTATATTACTTCTAATCCCTGCGGCTATAAGTCTTACATTATTTGCATGGCTACTAACCCTACACCCAACTGCTGCTGGCCGTGTTTATGCTGCATATGGTGGAGTATACATTTTTGTTGCAATATTATGGCTTTGGGGAGTTGATGGTGTGAAACCGACTATGTGGGATCTTGTCGGTGGCTTTGTTGCATTAGTTGGTATGGCAATAATTATGTTCGGGCCTAAAAATGCATGACAAAGTTCTCAAATATAACTAAAACAGTGGGTTAGGTGCCAGCCAAGTGCCCGTGAAATTAAAGGTCGTGAATAGAAAGTCAATATGCTACGAATATTCAATGAACGTAAATGTCGCTATGGGAGCCCTTGTATTTTCAATGCCTTGCAAAAGATCGCTTATAACATCAGTAAGAAACGTGTAGGGCGACAACAATATAGCAAATGACTCAGAGCGATAGAGCCTGTGTTTGGCAATATGACGGTAAATAAAAGCATGAATAAATTTACGTTACGTGGCATTGATAAAGTGAATACTCAATGGAAGGTGTATTGCTTTGTTCATAATATAGAAAAGTTAAGGAATAGCCTACATTAGCCTAAGAGCAACACCCTCAAGTCAAAAATACCCTCATTACAAGCTTTTAAATCCCATTTCTAACTCAATTCAATTCATCCGTTATTGAAAATAGAATCATTTATTGAATTTGTAGTGAATGTAAATTAATGTGCTTGTTTATTTATATTATCAGGCTGAAAATGAGAAATTCTACAGCCTCGTTATGTTTTTAGGAGAAATCTAATGGGATATTTATACCTTGCGGTGGCTATTGTTGCTGAAGTCATCGCTACGAGCGCACTTAAATCATCTGAAGAATTTTCGAAACTAGTGCCCAGCGTTGTAGTGGCAATAGGTTATGGAGTCGCTTTCTATTTCTTATCACTCGTTTTAAAAACGATTCCCGTTGGAGTGGCATACGCAATATGGTCTGGTTTAGGGATTGTTTTAATATCAATTGTTGGTGCAATCGTCTTTGATCAGAAATTAGATTTAGCTGCCGTGATTGGTATGTTGCTCATTATTAGCGGGGTTGTGGTAATGAATGTGTTTTCAAACTCTGTCAGTCATTAAATAAATAACAAGTTGTTGCAGTCGTTAAAAGCAGTTGGCGGTGCTCGTTCCGCGCATATTATAGCCAACGTTTTTTAGTCGCTTAGCAAAGCGTTGCATACATTGAGGAAATTGTGGAGAGGAATGAAAATGAAGATATTTGGCGTCAATATTATCAAAAATAATTAAATAAAGCACCAACCTACACGCCAGTGTTTGTGGCGTTACACAAATAAATGAGAGTGCGCTTGATTGAAACTAAAAGACTGATTTTAAAGCCTGTGACACTATTAGACTATGATCTGTACGAGAATATTTTGTCATGTCCTGATATGACAAAATACCTGCCTAAAGGCTCTCCGTACACGGAGCAAGAGGTGTTTTCCCATGTTGTTAAACGAGTAGAACATTGGAATCTAGGCTTTGGATCATACATTGTTTATTTGAAAAGTGATTTAAATAAAAAATTGTGTTACGTTGGAATTGAAACATCTCCAAACCCAAAGTGTAGTGAGATTAGGTATGCTTTTACGGCAGATGGACAAGGTAAAGGTTATGCACTTGAAGCGGCTAAAGCTGTATTGAAAAAAACTTTTCAATTGGATTTTCATACCGATATCTATGGTGTTGCGGTAAAAGCTAATATGCCATCGGTAAAAATATTGGAAAAATTAGGGATGGTTGAGAACAGCTCTGCAATCATCTATGACGAAGAAGATTTAATCACACTGTCCGTGGCAAAATTTGTATAGGTTCAAATAATAAGGCAAAGCACTGGAGGCATGGCGTCTGTTATTTTTTGCTAAAACAACAAGCCAGCAAACACCGCGCCAACCTACGCGCAGTATTTGTGGCATTAGGTGCTTATACCAAAGGAACTAAAAAGGTGATCACCCTCGCTCGTTTAAATCAACCTTAACAGCGTTGTGAGTTTTGAAGTGAGGATAACTACCTCCTGCAACTCACGCCTTGTTACCGTTAATTTATCCTTCGCAATCATTGATCACTTAATTAATTCCTTTGGTATTACTCTGAGTCACTCGTTCAATTCAACACTGACTTTCGGGGCGATGATTAATATTATCATAGGAACTAAAATCATCGTTAATAAAAAAGTTTGTTGCCATAAGGTGAATTTAAAAGTTAATTCCCTAAGCATTAAAATTAATAGCGCAACAATAGGATAAGTATGCATAGTACGGTGTTGAGACCGTAAAATAACTCTTTCTTTAATTTTTTTGTAGGAGTATTTTACAGCCTCGTTATGCGTAATAGGAGTAATATTTAATGATGTCTGACATTCAAAAAATATATGATGGGATGTGGGATAATGCCATTCAGCGCATTAAAGATGATAAGTATGAAGTAGATCATTCAATTAATTCTTCTGAAGATAGCAGAAGGGGGCTCACAGTTTTATCTTATTTTAGCCATGATCTTGGTGTCGCAATACGTAAATTATTAGATGAATTGAAGGATATCGAACCAGAACAATATTATTACCCTAATAATGAATTTCATTTGACAGTATCATCAATTATCACTTGTTTTAAGGGTTTTCAACTATCAGATATTGACGTGAAAGCGTATTCAGATGCATTTGAGCAGGCGGTAAAGGATATTGGTCCGCTTAAAATCAGGTATTTGGGTATTACTGCATCGCCTTCTTGTATTTTAATTCAAGGTTTTCCTGATAATGAACAGTTAAATCTTTTACGTGAAAAACTTCGATTGAACGTCAATAAAGCGAATCTTTATACGACAATTGATTTAAGGAATGAAAGATCAACAGCACATGCAACTGTCGTTCGATTCAGATCACCACTGCGAAATAGGGATGAATTCATAAAGGTACTTTCTAAGTACAGAACAAGTGATTTCGGTACACTTGAAGTCGATAGAATCGATCTTGTGTTTAATAACTGGTATCAAAATTTATCGGTTACAAAACAGTTGTCTAGCTGTGAACTAAGAAGCATCTAAGGGCTAGAGAGTCAGGTTTTGCTTTTCATTTATTATAGATAAAATCGTTATTAAGTTAACTGATGATACAAACTCGCATAATAACTGTCTTGCTTTAATAACGTTTGATGCGAACCACTGCGACGGATTTTTCCCTCCTCCATTAGATAGATGTTATCCATTTTATTCATTGCCGTTAATCGATGGCTTATCATTAATAAACTTTTATGCCGTGCAAATTCAAATAATAATGTCAAAATTTCACGTTCGGTGCGTTTATCTAACCCTTCTGTTGGCTCATCTAATAATAAAATAGGGGCATCACGTAATAAAACTCGAGCAACACCAATACGGCGCTGTTCACCACCTGATAATTGTCTACCGCCTTCACCGATACAAACATCTAACGGGTTTTCCCCTTGTGTTAATACGCCAAGACCCACTTTGTGTAATACGGAAATTAATAAATTATCGTTTGTATTGTGTGGCAATTTTTGTTGTGCATCATCGGTAATTTGCTTATTTGTCGGGGATGTTTGAGCCAAGGTTAAGTTACTGCGTAATGTGCCACTAAACAGATAAATTCGTTGACTAACCACTGATATACCGGTGCTTAATGCCGCTTGGTTATATTGTTCAACTGGAAGTCCATCCACTAATATAATGCCTGAATCAGGCATCCATTCACGGGTAATTAATGATAACAATGTTGATTTGCCACAACCCGTTTTCCCTAATAAAGCCACTTTTTCACCCGCTTTAATAGAAATACTAATATCTTTTAATATCGGCGGTGGTGCATTTTCAGGAGCGTTGCCAGAATAAGAAAAGTGAATGCCGTTAAGCGCAAGATTACCATGCTTAATTAATGCATCACTTTGCTCGTTAAAGGTAATGTCGGGTGTTTGCTGTGTTAAATCGTTAATACGAGTGGCGGCGACAACACAGGAGGATAAATGCTGAAAAGCCCCTGCAATGGGCAATAACATTTCAATACAAGCTAATGCCATAAAGGCAATCATTGCGAGCATTGCACCAGGTGGTTGATATTGACCAACACCTGACGCTGCTATGTAGAGTATGACAAGCACAACAGTACCATGGCACAAAATAAGTAAAGCTTGGCTAAAGGCCATGACATTTGCCATTGCCCGTTGGCTCTCAAATAAACGCTTTTCTGCCTGTGCTAATTTGTCACGAAAGCGCTCTGTTGCACCAAATAATGAAATTTCAGCAATGCCTTGAATAAATTCTAAAACCTGTACGCGATAAAGTCGTTTACTGTGTAATTGACGTATCCCAGGTGCACGCCCTAAAAAATAAAAAAGAACGGGCAGGACAAGCCAAAGAGCGAATAAGCTCAGACATAATATAAGCGCCAGTTGTGCATCTATCCATGCAACAAAAAAGTACATTGCAAGGAGCATCAAAAATGCACCAAACAGAGGGGTTAATAAACGTAGATAGAGGTGGTCGAGCGTGTCGATATCGGCGACTAAACGGTTTAATAGATCTCCTTGGCGTTGTCCTTGCATATTTGACGCGCTTAACGGTAATATTTTGCGCCATGTCCACACTCGCAGTTGGGTAAGTAACTTAAAAGTCGCTTCATGGGTTGCTAAGCGTTCACCATAACGACTGGCTGTGCGAACTATCGATAAGAAACGCACACCGCCAGCTGGGGTTAAATAGTTAAAGGCTTGGGTGCTCAGTAATGTTAACCCCGCGATGGCAGAAGCGGATAAAAACCAGCCTGATAATGATAATAATCCGATGCCTGCCATTAGGCTAATCGTGCTCAGAAACAGCCCAGTAGACATCATTAACCACTGTTTTTTAAATAATTTAATAAAGGGAAAGAGTGCTCTCATTATATTTGCTCCTGAGATTGAGTTGAATCAGTGCTGTCTGTTAGCGAATATTCACTCTCATTTTCATCTTGTAATAACTGTTTGAATAATCCCATTGTTTGACTTAACGTTTTGAAATCACCTTGTTGCACAAGCAAGCCGTTATCTAATACCAGTATTTTGTGCATTTGTTGTAGGCTATCTAAACGGTGGGTGATCATTAAACTTGCAGATTGCGCCGTCGCCTCGCGTAATGTGCTAAAGATGGCTTGCTCACTATGTTGGTCTAAACTGGCGGTGGGTTCATCTAATAAAAATAGTTGTGCATCTTGAGCGAGGGCGCGTGCTAAGGCGATACGTTGTGCTTGTCCGACAGAAAGCCCCGCCATTTGTTCAGCAATAGCATGATTTACGCCTAAAGGCTGCTGTTTAACAAAGTCCCAAATGGTTGCTTTTTGTAAGCAATCTTCAACCTCTTGTATTGATATATTTTCATTACCCATGGTGACATTATCCATAATACTGCCATGGAAAAGTTGTGGCTCTTGACCCAGCCAAGCTAATTGTTTACGCCACTGAGATTTGTCGATTTGATTCAATTCAACCCCATTAATCAGCAGTGAACCTTGGTAAGGGAGAAAACCCAATAGCGCATTTAATAAACTGCTTTTCCCGGAACCGCTTGGACCAACTAATGCGAACTGCTCGCCTTTTTTTAGGGAAAAGCTGATGGGCCCCACTAGCACAATACCATCATGGCTATAAACTCTCAGTTGATTGGCTTGTATTTTAATGGGGGCTTTCCAGTTAATCTCTTGGTCTTCTTGGTGGTCAGATTTTTGACCTGTCACTTGGTAGTCGAGCAATGCTTTTAATGCTTCAGCTGCGCCAATCGCCTGTGCTTTAGCGTGATAATGCGTGCCCATATCACGTAATGGTTGATAAAACTCTGGTGCTAGCATGAGTATAAATAACCCGCTAAAGAGTGTCATGCTTTTTCCATAACCACCAAAGTTGAGCTCACCTAAAAAGCTAAAACCAAAGTAGATTGCCAGTACTGCAATGGAGATCGCGGCAAAAAATTCCAGCACAGCAGAGCTTAAAAAAGCCAAACGTAATACCGACATGGTGCGTTGTCGAAAGGATTCAGAAGCCGATTCAATCTCTTTAATTTCAGCATCACCTCGGTTAAAGAGTTTTAATGTTTTTAAACCTTTTAAGCGATCCATGAAATGACCACTTAACTGTGCTAATGCACTGAAGTTTTTACGGTTCGCCTCTGCTGCTCCCTTGCCAACTAAAATCATAAAAAGGGGAATTAATGGTGCAGTGGCAAATAAAATGATCCCTGCTGCCCAGTTAAGCGGAAAAACAACGATTAAGATGGATAAAGGAATAAAACCCGCTAATAACATTTGTGGTAAATAACGCGCGTAAAAATCCTGTAAATCTTCAATTTGTTCGAGCACGATACTCGCCCAGCTTCCTGCGGGTTTACCTTTAATATACGCAGGACCTAATTCACATAACTTATCTAATACGGCTTTTCGAATTTGTTGACGTAAGCGTTGACCTGCCTCAAAACTTGTTCGTTCGCGTGCAAAAGCCAATAATGCTCGGATCGGTATTAATACCAACAGATAAATAAATTCATTGCTCAGTGCCGACTTGGGCAAGCCCGTAATGATGATGCCATGTAAAATTGTTGATAACAGGTAGGCCTGTAACATTAAGGAAAAACCCGTTAATAAACCAAATAACACCGTTAAATTAAGAAAAAATCCACAGGATTTCTTCTGTTGTTTTAACCAAGTTGTTAATTGTTTTTCTAAGAATTTATCCATTGTGGTTTTATTTACCCTATAAAAGATGAGACAGGGGCAGTATCGCAGGCATCAGCGCTGAAATAAACTAACAAAGCGTAATTTAAATTTTATTTGCTAAAATCATTATGACAAAAATACATATTTAAAAATGCAGTGTAAATAGAAGGCTATTTAAATTGTGTTTTTTGGAGAAGGGCTATTAAATATAATAGGATGAGAGTTGATGAAATGGGCAATGATGATGCAGTAAAAACCACAATAGTGAGGGCAGGAAATGCGTGTTTTTCTGCCCTCACTTAAAGGGTTAGTTAGGTGCTTTAGTATTAAGCTTAGATTTAAAAATTAATCCTTGCTCATTAATATCAATACTCATCTGCACACGAACATCGTATTCCGCTGAGAGCATTATATCTTCAATCGACTCTTCAATTATTTCATCATCATAAAGCTCTGTTGCAGTCACGAGTGGTATAAATGCCTTTTTGACATCGTAGCTCAGATTATAAATCCCATTGGCAGAAAGAGACTCAGAAGTGAGTTGATCCGCTACTTTTTTAGCTTTTTCACCATTATAGATAACGATATGTTTACCTTTAATGACTAATTTAGGATCGATGTTAAATTCTGCTGGAACAGGCAGTATATTGCTTAATTGGATGGGCTCTGAACCTTTTGTCAGTTGCATTTTTTGTAGTTCAGGGATGAACATTTTTATTGAATTAAAGAGTCCTTCAGGGTTGTCCACTGAGACCGTAAATAAAGCATCTACGCTATCAAGTTGTGGTGCATTGTCTATTTTAGAAAGGGCATAATCGAGTAAGCCAAAACTCAAACCTTGCACCCCATTGGCCATGTTTGCGCCGATGCTTACTATCGCAATCATTTTTCCTAATTGTGTTATTTCAGTTTGAATTTCAGCGAGTGGTTGACAGCGATAGGTTGGTGTTTGTAAATCACCCCATATTTTGTTTAAGGTATTACTTAATTCACTGACATTAAATCCAAGGCCCATTGCTAATACGTTATTGTCGATATCAGCAGTATATTTTGGGATAAAACCACGGATTGCAGAAAGAGCATTTAAAATCACTTGGTTATTACTTTCTATTATTGTAGAAATGCCAATCGTGGATTGTGCATCGTCGATATCAAGTTGTGTATAACCGCTCACGGTACGAGGCCAATTAGCGGCGATCGTGGCAAACTCTGTCGCACATTGCTTATTACGAAACTCTGCAAGCACCGATTTCATATCTAATACCTTATCGAGTCGAGTGATCTGTCGTGCCAGTTGATTGCCGTCTTCTGTTGTTAATCCTTTAACTATCTCAATATGATTAATAAAAGCGAGACTTGCATTGTCAAAGTTATGTTTTTTAATGGTTTCTTCAATCATAGCGCTATCTGCGAGTGATTCTTCAGCGGCCACTAAGCCAAGCGCTTTAGCAAGTAAGGTTTCTTCATGGTAAGCGCTATTAAATGTAATGGTTAAAAAACCGTTGTTGATAGCCACGATCACTTCACCATTAATCGGATCGCTTTTGTCCCAGCGATAAATGCGGTAGCTAATATCCTCTAATGTGCCTTTTTTATGGGTAAAGCCACTTTCTAACTCGGCTTTATCAAGTAACGTCCAAATAGCCTGTTCATTGGCTATTTCAATTTTAAATACCGGCAACCAACCTAATGTATAAAAGTAAGCACGAACATTGTCTGGTAAACCAAAGGTGTTAATAAAGAGATCGGCATCACTTAAACTTGTTTGATAGGTATCCATTAAATTGAACAAAAACTTGCTCGCTGGTAGGCTTGAATCAGTGCGTTTTTTATGATCACTTGCTGTCATCATGTTAGGTGTTGATGCGATATAATCTTTCAAAGGAAACGGTTCAAGCTGGCCTGCAAAAATCGGAGTATCAGCTGGAATATATTCAAGTACATTATAAGTCGATGCGAAAGGATAAGTCGGCAATAATTCTTGTTGTGTTAGTATATATGCACTCGCACCTGTTGCGATAATCGCACCTGCAATGATTAGCTTTTTCAAATGTCGCGTTCCTTAAATTATTTAGTCATTTCATAAAGTGATTATTATCTATTTAAAGTATCATACTTTTATCGTGTTGCTCTCTTTGTTATTGATAATGACCGGTGTTATTTTGGGATTCAAGCAAGAATAGTTTAGAGGAATCTTCTGTGTGAGTGCTCAGTGGCTATACCTTATACATTTCGCTGTGATATTAGCGTATTAACGAGAGGGCGTTTGATAGCGCAAATCCTGTAGATTGAACCCCAGCTCGATATCTGTTTTTAAGGTCACCAATTGTTTGGCCAGTAATGCTTCTGATTGTTGATTTTTCACTTTCATTAAGCGTTTATCTTTTTCATCAACTTCACAGGCTAAAATATTTTGTAAACTCTGGTAATGATGTAATAGTGCTAATGCTCCTTTGTCGCCGACCCCTTCAACACCTTTAATGGCACTGCTTGAAATACCTGTGATGGCCCAGTAGTCGATCAATTTATCAAAGGGTAAACTCATCTTATTTAATACGCGTCCAGCATCCGTATAACTTTGTTGAAAATAGTCATAGATAAGTGTTTGCTTGTCGAGTAGCTGATAAAAGCCTTTATCCGTGGAGACTATTATTGATTTATGTCCATTTTTTGCCATTTTAGCGCTCAGTGTTGCGATCAAGTCATCTGCTTCATCACTCTCCGTTACCAGTGATTCGATGCCCATTTCATAGAAGCTATCTTGGATATTCTCTAAATTTTCTTTTAAGGCTTCTGGTATTGGTTTTCTGCCTTGTTTATATTGTGCGTATAATTGATGACGCCAACTTGGTGCGTGGCTATCAAAGACACAAATAACATGGGTTGGCTGGTGTATATTGATTAATTTTTTTAATGCATTACAAGCGGTGCTGGTGGTTGCATTGAGTACAGATTGACTCTGCTGGTGATGTTTTTCTTGAACGGCGTAGATGCGACGAATTAAGTTCATGGCATCAATAATCAAAAGGGTGGCAATCATTTAGCTCATTATCTTATAGCAGGGTGTATAAACTGTGTTTTGTTGCTTCATTCGTCTCTCTTTTATAACGCTTTCTAATAGGTTATCATTTTTTTAGACATGTTTATATTCTCATGTTGATTGGAAGTACACCATATAGATGAATAAAAAGGCTGATAACCCTTTAGCTAATTATCTTATAACAGGGTGTATAAACTGTGCCCGGTAGTTTCATTCGCCCCTGTTTTATAAAGCTTTCTAATAGAGTATCCACTTTATCCATTAAATCTTTTTCGCCTTTTATTTGAAAGGGTCCTAACTCTTCGATGGACTTTATCCCTTCATCTTTAACATTTCCGCCAACAATGCCTGAAAATACACGACGCAGATTAGAAGCAAGATCTTGCGTTGGTTGATCTTTATGCAAAATGAGATTAGCCATGTTTTCATGGTTAGGCAAAAAAGGAAACTGAAAAGATTGATCAATCTTTAATGACCAGTTAAAGGAAAAAGCATCACCAATCGCACGACGGTATTCAGTGACCTTATTCATTGATTTTTTAATTACTTGTGCAACTTGGGCAGGATCGTCAATGATTATTTGATAGTGATTACAGGCTTCACTTCCGAGCGTATCCGCGATAAATTGATCGATAGCATTAAAGTAGTCTTCACTCTCTTTGGGTCCGGTTAAAATAATGGGCAGTGGCTGACGTTTATTTTCGGGGTGCATCATGATACCAAGGATATATAACAGCTCTTCGGCTGTACCAGGACCGCCAGGAAAGATGATAATGCTATGTGCTATACGCACAAAGGCTTCCAGACGTTTTTCAATGTCGGGTAATATCACTAATTCATTGACAATTGGGTTGGGTGGTTCTGCCGCAATAATACCTGGCTCTGTTAAACCAATATAACGACCATTATTAACGCGTTGCTTAGCATGACCAACAGTTGCTCCTTTCATTGGCCCTTCCATTGCACCCGGGCCACAACCCGTACAGATATTAATTTCACGCAATCCTAACTCACCACCCACCTCGCAAGTATAGTTAAACTCAGTGTCGTTAATTGAGTGGCCACCCCAACATACGACTATATTGGGCTCAATGCCTGCTTTTAAAATATTCGCATTACGTAAAATAGAAAAAACAAAACTGGTGATTTGAGTACTTTTATCTTCACTTTCAGTAAAAATTAATTCCGTGCGTTTATCGACATAGAGAATATCTCGTAATACAGAAAAAAGATGTTCTTGAATGCCCTTTATTAATTCGCCATCGGTAAACGCTTGTTCTGGTGGGTTTTGTAATTCAATTTGAACCCCTCGTTCTTGATGCAATACATTGATTGTAAAGTTTTTATATTTTTCTAATATCTCTTTACTGCTGTCGGTATGGCTACCTGAGTTTAATACCGCAAGTGAGCAGTTACGGTAAAGTTGATAAATTTCACTCGAGGCTGATGCTTGTAGTTGGTTTACTTCTAACTGTGAGAGTAATGCCATGCTACCAACGGGATTAATGTGTGTGATCATAATTTATCCTTTATAAAGGTTAAGGTAACGTTTACCAGAGAGGTATTAAGCATTACCTTTCTTTATTTTCCCTTAAAACATATGTGGGCATTGAAAAATATAAAACCAAATTCTTTCAATGCCTTCTTGTTCATGTTCTCAAGTTTCGGGATTTACTGTTGAGGCTTTTATGGGTGATTATAGTCTATACCCATCATCATTCAATATGCAAAATTCAGCAAGTTGC